>NZ_PKUB01000003.1 GCF_002868845.1 Desulfuromonas sp. | reverse complement strand
CCATCCTCTTCGGCTCCGATGCGACCGCCAGCTTCGAGTACCCGGGCAAGACCTACGAGGCCCAGAACACCTTCGCGGGCCACGGGGCGGGGCTGAGCACCTGCGTCCAGTGTCACCTCCGCGGCGAGGGGGATCACACCTTCGAGCCGGAACTCGAGGATTGCTCCGCCTGCCACCAGGGCATCGCCGATTTCGACGAACTCGGCCTGCCCTTCGGGGCTGAAAACGTCGACTACGACGGTGACGGCACCGGCGAGAGCTTCCAGGGCGAGATCGACGGCCTGAATGAGGCCCTGCTGGCGGTGATGCAGGACTACGCCACCAACGTCATCGGCACCGGGATTTTCTACGACGCCGATAGCTACCCCTACTGGTTCAAGGAGGGCGGCTCCGCCTCCTTCCCCAACCGCTACGACGTCTTCGACGCGAAGCTGCTCGAGGCGGCCTTCAACTACCACAGCGCCCAGGACCCCTGCGGCGACATCCACAACTACAAGTACGTCATGCAGACCATCATCGATTCCAACGAGGACCTGGGCGGGGACGTCTCCGGGTTGACCCGGCCCGGCGCGGAGCCCGAGCCGGAGCCGGAGCCGGAGCCTTCCGACGGGGCCGCCCTTTACAGCGACGGCGGCTGCGCTACGTGCCACCAGGCTGACGGTTCGGGCGTCACCGGGGTCTTCCCGAACATCCAGAACGCCACCCTGGCCGGACTGCAGGCGGCGCCGACGGCCGTTTCGGCCCACGCCCCCGTCGCAGCCTGGACGACAGAGGAAGCGCAGGCCGTGGTCGATTTCCTGGCTGCGCCCTGACGGGCACCCGCCAATCGGCGGGCGTTGACGGAAAAAAAGGAAAGGGTGGGCAACATGCCCACCCTTTCCTTTTTCAATCCATAACCGGTTCATGGGCGACTGATCGTTGGTCCTGAATGGGCGGCTTTGCCCCCCGGATGATCTGCCTGGTTCTTCAGACTATCTTTCGAAATAGGTATATCCTTTCAGGTTGGACGAGAACTCTTCGAGCATCGCCTGGCGCTCTGGCACGGTGATCCTGCCCCGGCGCACGGCCGCTTCGGCCTTGTTGCGGAAATCCTCGAAGAGACTGTCCGGGGAGTACTCCACGTAGCTGAGCACATCTCCGATGCTGTCGCCGGAGATCTCCTTCATCACGTCGAATCCGCCGTCCTCGTTGATGCGCACGCTGACCACGTGAGTGTCGCCGAAGAGATTGTGCAGGTCCCCCAGTGTCTCCTGGTAGGCCCCCATCAGGAAAACCCCCATAAGATAATCTTCGCCATCCCTGAGGGGATGCACCGGCAGGGAGGGGCGCTCGCCGTGAGCGCCGATGAAGCGGTCGAGTTTGCCGTCGCAGTCGCAGGTCAGGTCGGAGATGATGGCCTCGCGATCGGGGCGTTCGGTGTGGCGGTGCAGCGGCATGACGGGAAAGACCTGGCCGATGGCACAGGTGTCCGGCAGCGACTGGAAAACGCTGAAATTGCCATAATAGATATCGGCGAGACTTGCCTTCAACTGAGCAAGGTCTTCCGGCACGTCCTCCCGCTCTTCGAGGCGCGCGAGAATCGAACGGGCCGCCGCGAGAAAGAGGTTCTCCGACAGTGACCGCATGCGCAGGGAGATTTGCCCGCCCCGGAAGAGGTCACGCACGGTGTCTCGGCACCGGAGGGCTTCGCTGTAATCCCGGGAGAGGTTCCCGCCGTCGGGGCGGGAGTGGAGTTCGTGCAGGCGCCGAACCTGCTCGGGGACTGCCGGGGGGAGCTGGGACGGCAGGTCGATCGGTTCGAAGCGCATGGCGTCGAGAATGTCGAAGAGGAGCATGGACGAATAGGCCACGGTAGCCCGCCCCGATTCGGTGACCAGGTGGGGGTGGGGGACATCCTGCATGTCCAAAATTTCCCCGGCGACTTCGACGATGGCGTTGGAGTAGTCCTCGCGGGTATAGTCGCGCGAGTGGACGTGGTTGGTCCGTGAACCCATGTAGTCGACGGCGAGGCCGCCTCCGAGGTCGAGGTAGCCCATGGGCGCCCCCTCCAAAACCAGATCGGCATAAAAGCGGCAGGCTTCCCGTACCCCGCCGCGGATATCCTCGATGTGGGGGATCTGTGAGCCGAGGTGGCAGTGCAGCAGTTGCAGGCAGTCGAGCATCCCCTCCTCTTTGAGGGTATCGACAAGCGCGACCAGTTGGGCGGTGCTCAGGCCGAAGCTGCTGCGGTCGCCGCTCGTTTCCGTCCAGAGGCCGCCGACCCGGGCAGAAACCTTGACCCTCGCTCCGATCAGCGGCCGGATTCCCAGCGCCCTGCTTCGCTCCAGCAGGATCGGAAGCTCCGCGGGAGATTCGATGACGAAAAAACAGCTGTAGCCGAGTTTTTGCGCCCAGAGCCCCAGGTCGATGAACTCCCGATCCTTGTAGCCGTTGCAGATCAGCAGGCCGCCATCTCCCAGGGCCGCAAGGGCGAGGATCAGTTCGGCCTTGCTGCCGGCCTCGAGCCCGTGCCGGTAGCGGGCGCCGAAATGGGTGATCTCTTCGATGACCTGGCACTGCTGGTTGACCTTGACGGGGAACACCCCCCGATAGCTCCCGCGGTAGCCGGCCCGGGCGATGGCGCTGCGGAAGGCCTCGTTGAGCTGAACGATTTGCGCATCGAGGAGGTTCTCGACACTCAGCAGGACCGGCAGGGCGTGCCCTCGCTCTTGGATGCCGGATACGATCTCCATGAGGGAGACGGCCGCCTCGCCGGCGGGGAACTGGACCTTGACGGTGACATCCCCCCGGTCGTTCAGGTCGAAATATCCGGCTCCCCAGCCGCAGATGCCGTACAGGGAGGCCGAGTCCTCGGGAGTCCAGGGGGGTGCGGACGGTTTGGTCATCGGTCTGAATCTTTCGCTGAGAGGGGTCGCATTAAACTCGAATGGTCTGAGATTACAGAACAATAACAGGTTTTCCGGGTAAAAAAAAGAAGAGGCCGGCTCCACGCGGCGCCGGCCCCCCATTTGAATCGGAATCGATGGGAAAGGGACAGGGTTCTGCCTGTTCCTTTGATCCGCTCAGGTCAAGGCTCCGGCTGCTCCTCCGCGATATTCTCCCGGGCGAAGGTCGGCAGCATGAATGCCCCCAGGTGAAGGTCCTCGTTGTAGTACCGGGTGCGGAAGCCCCTCTTTGCTGCCCTCTCGCGGTCGAAGTCGCGCACCGGGTGGTGTCTCTTGCTGGCGAAGGCGAAGCTCCACAGGCCGGAGGGATAAGTCGGGATGAAGGCCTGGTACATTTCTACGATGGGAAAGACCGAGCGCAGGTTGGCGTACATTTTTTTCTGGATTTCGGGGTGGTAGAAGGGGGACTCGCTCTGCGCGACCATGATCCCGTCCTCTTTCAGGGCGGCGAAAACGGTGCGGTAGAAGTCCTCTTCGAACAGGCCGACGGCCGGGCCGATGGGGTCGGTGGAGTCGACGAGAATGACGTCGAATTCGCCCCGGTGCTCGCGGATGTAGGCGATGCCGTCGTCCACGTGGAGCTTGACCTTCGGGTTGCTGCCGTCGATCTCGCAGGCCATGGACGGGAGCAGTTCGACCGACTTGTCGATGACCAGCCCGTCGATCTCGCACAGGACCGCCTCTTCGACCGAAGGGTGTTTGACGATCTCGCGGATCGTGCCGCCGTCGCCGCCGCCGATGACCAGGACCTTTTTGGGGGCGGGATGGGTGAAGAGGGCCGGGTGGACGATCATGTCGTGGTAGACGAACTCGTCCCGCTCGGTGACCATCACCAGCCCGTCGAGGAGCATCATCCGACCGTACTCGAGGGTCTCGACGATGTCGAGCTGCTGGAATTCGCTCTTGCCGGAGAAGAGGGTTTTGCTCACCTTCATGGCGATGCCGACGTTCTCCGAATGCTTTTCGGTGTACCACATGTACATGTCTAAACCTCGGGAGTCAGGAGTCAGGAGACCTTCGAGCTCTCAGCTGGCTTGCTTCAGATAGGCCGGTTTGTGGTGCAACTCGCCGACGACCTCGAGTTGACCGCGCTTCATCTCCATGGTCGAAGCCCGCAGGGAGCCGAGCCCCGCCTTCAGGTGCCGGTAGGCGGCCTCGGGCACGACCGTGTCCCCGCAGGTGAAGAGGTCGACGGCGGCGTAACCGTATTCGGGCCAGGTGTGGATCGCCAGGTGGCTCTCGGCGATGATCACGGCCCCCGAGACCCCGTGGGGGCTGAAGGTGTGGAAGGTCTGGGTGACGATGGTGGCTCCGGCGGCCCGGGCCGCTCCGCACATGATCTCCTCGATTTTCCGCGGATCGTTCAGGACGGCGGAGTCGCACTCGTAAAACTCGGCGACGATTTGCTGGCCCAGAGATTTCATGGCTTGGTTCCTTTCTGTGCTGAAATCCGGCCCTCGGGGCCGGTCTTGCTCTTTAGCAGAAGAAGGTCGGCGGAGAGACGACCCAGAGGATCTGGACGGCGCCGCGGCCGGGATTGCGAACCGTGTGGCGGCGGTCCGAGGGAAAGAAAAAACATTCGTGCCTGCGCACCGTGTGGGTCTTGTCGTCGAGCACCAGTTCGACGCGGCCGCTCAGCACGAAACCGAACTCCTCTCCTTCGTGGATAGGCTGCTCGTCCATGGCTTTGCCCGGTTCCAGGGTCACCAGGACGGGGTCCATGGTGCGGTTCTGGGCCCCGGGGACGAGCAACTCGACCCGCAGGCCTCCGTCCTCGGTGGCGACCACCCGCCGCTCCTTGCCGAAGACCACATCCAGTTCGGGGGTTTCGGCGAAAAACTCGGAGAGGCTTACGCCCAGAACGTCGAGCAGATCCTCGAGGGTGCTGATGGCGGGGGAGGTAGCGTCGTTTTCGAGCTGGGAGATGTACCCCTTGGTCAAATCGGCGCGGCTGGCCAGCTCCTCCTGGGTGAGGGAGTTGGAGAGGCGCAGCTTTTTGAGTTTTTCACCGATCTTCAAAGAGGACTCCCCTAGTTTAGCAGTGGTAAACCTTTTGTCAGGCAGCTGGTTTACCAATTGTAAACAATATGTTTATCAGTTCAATGTCGCAAGGGCGGATTTATACGCCCATTTTGACCCTCTGTCAATAATATTTTCTTCGCCCGCTCCCGTTCTGCCCACCCTCCCCTTGACAGGGGCTGGAGTTTTCTGTTTACTAGCCCGGTGTCAGGGAAAGTACATGTTTTCTTTGCCGCTTTCCGGCCTGGATAAATAGAGGAAAGGATCTTTTCATGGATAATATCGGAAAAATCGGGTTCGTCGGCGGGGGGAATATGGCGGAGGCCATCCTCAAGGGGCTTTTGAAGGGGACGCTCCCCGTCTCGCGGGTCATGGTGGCCGATCCGAGCGACGAGCGCCGGCATCTTCTCAAGGAGCGCTACGGGGTGGAGGCGGTTATCGACAACCGCGAGGCGGTCAAGGCCTGCGACCTGGTCGTCCTGGCCGTCAAGCCGCAGCTGGTCGGCGAGGTTCTGTCCGGCCTGGCAAAGGCTTTCTCCGGCTCCAAGCTGCTGATCTCCATTCTCGCCGGGGTCTCGACGGCATCGCTCGAGGAAGCCTTCGACGGATCCCCCCGGGTGATCCGGGCGATGCCCAATATCCCGGCACTGGTCGGGGAGGGGGCGACGGCCGTTTGCCCGGGCCGCTACGCTTCGACCGACGACCTGCTGACCGCCCGCCACCTTTTTGAAGCGGTGGGGACGGTGGAGGCGGTGGGTGAGCAGCAGATGGATGCCGTCACCGGGGTCTCCGGGTCGGGGCCGGCCTACGTCTTCACCGTTATCGAGGCCCTCGCCGACGGCGGGGTACAGGAGGGGCTGCCGCGCGACGCGGCGCTTGCCCTTGCGGTGCAGACGGTGCTGGGGGCCGCGCACCTGGTCCGGGAGAGCGGCGAGCACCCGGCGGTTCTGCGCGACCGGGTCTGCTCCCCCGGCGGGACCACCATCGCCGCGGTCAAGGTCCTGGAGGAGAAGGGGCTGAGATCCGCCCTCATGGATGCGGTTTCCGGGGCGGCCCGGCGCTCCCGGGAGTTGGGGGAGCGCTAGACGGAAAGACCATATGGAAATGGATGGCAAGGGCCGGTCGGAAACGACCGGCCCTTTGTTTTGGTGGAACCTCAGCCGTCCTCCCCGGCCCCGCGCCCCCACTCGGGAAAGAGACGGCGGCGCTGGGACAGGAGGTAGCCGGCTTCGAGCAGTTCGGCGGCGAGCAGCAGGACGATGGCTACGGCGATTCCGGGCAGGGGGAGGGGGACGAGGGTCAAAAGGAGCCAGGCGGCGAGGATTGAGAGCATCTTGTAAAGGGTGGAGCGTCCGAGCAGGGCGGTTCGGTGGGCCCCGGCGAAAAAGCCGCGCAGCAGGTTGGAGAGACCGTAAAGAAGGGGGAAGAGGGCGCAGCCCGCCAGGGGCAGGGCGAGGTAGAGGCGCAGCTCGGTCTCCAGTCCCATGACCCGGCCGAGGACCGCGGCGTTGAGGGGGAAGGCGACGAGCAGCATGAGAATTCCCATGGCGGTGCCGGTGCGCAGGAAGAAGCCGACCAGCACCCGGTAGTCTCGGTGGTCCCGCACCAGGGTCAGGTAGGCCTGCTGCAGGTTGCGCATCGGCCCGGCGAGCAGGAAGATGAAGCCGCGGATGATTCCGAAGGCCGCCAGGGCGAGGGCCCCGTCGGGGAAGCGGCCGATGATCGCGGCGATGAGCAGGGGGATGGTCTGCTGCAGGCAGGAGGAGTAGGCCAGGGGGAAGGCGAAGCGCAGGATCTCCCCCGTCCCCTTCTCCTCCTCGCCACCGTCGAGGGGCGGGCGGCAGCGCCAGGCAAAGAGGCCCATTAGGGCCGTTTCCGTCGCCACGCAGGACAGCAGGGCGAAGGCCCCCAGGGTCGCTCCCGCGAAATAGCGGCTGCCGAGGGCGAGGTAGCCGAAGAGGGCGGCGATGCGCACCCCCGTGGCGAAGGAGACGAGCCCGGTGCGCCGGGCGCGGATGACGAGCCCCTGGAAGAGGCCGCGAAAGCCGGTGATGAAGGGGAGCAGGGCGAGGAATCCGACCACCGAGCGGGCCTCGGCGGTGATCTCGGGCGAGACCCCGAGGAGCCTGCTGAAGAGGAGGTCGCCGAGAGGGGTGTAGGCGATGAGGCCGAGCATGATCGAGACGTAGGCGGCCACCAGCAGGACGAAGACGATCGTCCCTTTGAGGGAGCGGCGGCCCCTGACCATGGCGATGGTCACCGTGTGGTTCTGGTAGCTCGGGGAGGCGAAGAAGAGATGGACGATCATTCCCACCGAGAAGGCGGCCAGAATGCGCACGGCGTCCTCCTGGCGGGCGAGGGCGGCGTTGATGACCGAGTGGGAGACGCTCATCAGCTGCACGTTGAGCAGCAGGGGGAAGAAAAAGAGCGCGGTCTCTTTCAGGGTGATGGAGCGAGGACCTCTCACCGGGGCTCCGCCGGAAAGAGGCGGGGCAGGTCGGAGGGGGTGGCGGCGAAGAAGTCGCCCGGCTCCCCGCCGTCGTTGCCGAAACCCCAGGCGCAGAAGCAGACCCGCATCCCGGCGGCCCGTCCGGCGCGCAGGTCGGTGTGGTGGTCGCCGATCATCACCGCCGATGCGGGGCCGGTCCCCAATCGGTCAAGGGCCGCCAGGAGGGGGCCGGGGTGGGGCTTTTTTCTGTCGCCATCGGGGCCGATCACCACGGGAAAGTAGCGCAGGAGGTCCAGGGCTTCGAGGAGTCCCCGGGCCAGGGCCAGGGGCTTGTTGGTAACCACGGCCATCCGGCGCTCCCGGTGCAGTTCGAGGAATTCGCGGATGCCGGGGTAGACGGAGGTCTGCTCCGCCAGGTGCTCACCGTAGAGGGCGAGAAAGCGCGTCAGCCGCTCGTCGCTGAACAGTCCCTCGGGGAGGGCACGCTGGAGCAGTATGGACGCCCCGTCGCCGACATAGCCGCGCACCGTCTCCCGTGTCAGGGGGGGGAGGGCCATCTCGCCACGCAGCAGGTTGAGGGCGGCGGTCAGGTCCGGCAGGGAGTCGGTGAGGGTGCCGTCGAGGTCGAAGAGGAAGGTGTCGAAATGCATGGTTTTTCAGGGCCCGTTGAGGTGAAGGGTTTAACCCGGTGGCGCAAAGGTGATGGGAGAAGGTGTAAGGGAAAGGTCGAATGGCGTAGGGTTCCGGGATGTTTCTTTCTGCCGGACTCAGAAGAGGGCGCCGAGCCAGTCGAAGAGCCCCGTCTCTTTCGCCTTGAAGTACAGGACGACGGCGACGGCCAGCGGCGAGACGTAGCGGATGAGAAGGTGCCAGACCGGGTAGACCCATCCGGCGCCCCCGGCGATGAGTTCTTCCTTCTCCTCCGAACCCCTCCAGAACCATCCCACGTAGATCGCGATGAGCAGGCCGCTGATCGGCAGCAGGTAATTGGAGGCGATCAGGTCGGCCGAGTCGAAGAAGACCCGGTCGCCGATGACCTTCCATTCCGAGAGGCTGTTGTAGGAGAGGGCGGTCGGGATGCCGACCACGAAGGCGAGCCCTGCGAGGAACGCGCTGGCCCGCTTGCGTCCCCAGCCCCGCTCGTCGATGAGGTAGGCGACCTGGGCCTCGAGCAGCGAGATGTTGCTTGTCAGCGCGGCGAAGGCGAGGAGGAGGAAGAAGAAGATCGCCAGCAGGTGTCCGCCGGGGATCTGGGAGAAGACGACGGGCACGGTTTTGAAGACGAGTCCGGGGCCTGCGGCCGGCTCCATGCCGACGGAGAAGACGACGGAGAAGATGGCCAGCCCCGCCATGAGGGCGATGACGGTGTCGAGGACCACCACCCGCAGGCTCGCCGCCAGCAGGTCCTCCTTGCGGCTGAGGTAGGAGCCGTAGGTGATCATCGCCGCCATGCCGAGCGACAGGGTGAAGAAGGCGTGGCCGAGGGCCTCGAGGACAGAGCCGGGGGTCAGCTTTGCGAAGTCGGGGCGGAACATGAAGGTGATCCCCTCCCAGGCTCCCTTGCTGAGCATGCCGTTCATGAAGAGGAGGAAGAGGAGGAAGAGGAGGACCGGCATGAGGATCTTGCTCCAGCGCTCGATCCCCTTCTGCACCCCGCCGATGACGATCCCCAGGCACAGGCACATGAAGCAGAAGTGCCACAGCAGCTGCCTGGGGCCGTCGGCGATCAGGCCGCTGAACATCGACTCGATAGCCTCGGCCGGCTGGCCGATGAAGGCTCCCGAGACGGCCCGGTAGACGTAGTCGAGGGTCCAGCCGGCCACCACCGAATAGTAGGAGCAGATGATGAAGGCCGCCCCGACGCTCACCCACCCCGCCGACTGCCAGAAGGAGCGCTTGCCCTCGATCTGGATAAAGGCGCCGACGGCGTCGCGCCGGGTGTGGCGGCCGATCATCAGTTCGGCCATCATGATCGGCAGGCCGACGACGGCGATGCACAGGAGGTAGACGAGGACGAAGGCGCCGCCGCCGTTCTCGCCGGCGATGTAGGGAAACTTCCAGACGTTGCCCAGACCGACGGCGCTGCCGGCCGCGGCCAGCACGAAGCCGAGGCGGCTCGCCCACAGGGCGCGTGGTTGGGTGGTGTTCATCGGGTCATCTCCTGATCCTCTCGCCGAAGATCGCGGTGCCGACCCGCACCAGGGTGGCACCCTCCTCCACGGCGACCTCGAAGTCGTGACTCATGCCCATGGAGAGCTCCGCCATCTCCACCCCGGGGATGGCAAGGGCGGCTACGCCGGCCGCCAGCTCCCGCAGCCGGCGGAAGTAGGGGCGCACCTCCTCGGGGTCGGGGCAGTAGGGGGGGAGGGTCATCAGGCCGCAGATGCGGATGTTGGGCAGAGCGGATACATGGCGCACGAGGGTTCCCAGGTCGGCCTCCCCGGCGCCTGCCTTGGTCGCTTCCCCCCCAGGTTGAGTTGAATCAGAACCGAGGCCTTCCGTTCGAGTTTGCCCCACTGGCGGTCGATCTCCTTGGCGAGGGAGAGGCGGTCCACCGAGTGGATCAGGGCCGTCCTGCCCCGCAGGTACTTGACCTTGTTGGTCTGCAGTCCGCCGACGAAGTGCCACTCCACCGGGGCTCCCACCTGTTCGGTCTTGGCGGAAAATTCCTGGGCGTAGCTTTCTCCGAACAGGGTCTGGCCCGCGATATAGGCCTCTTCGACCATTTCCGCCGGTTTGGTTTTGGAAACCGCAACGAGGCGTACCGAAGCCGGGTAGCGCCCGGCGCGGGCACAGGCGGCTGTGATGCGGTCATTGATGGCCCGTATGTTCGATTCGATGGACATGGCGTCACCGCTCAGGATATGGACTTGAGGGCAGGAAAAGGGCCCTGCCCTAGGGGGCGCCGGCGAAGAGTCTGGCGGCCCCGAGGTTCTCGAGCACCTCCACCACCTCGCACAGGGGCAGGCCGACGACGTTGGTGTAGCTTCCCTCGATGGCGAGGACCATAAAGGCGCCGATGCCCTGGATTGCGTAGGAGCCGGCCTTGTCGAAGGGCTCGCCCGTGGCAATGTACCCTGCGATTTCTTGCTCTGTCAACTCCTTGAACCGCACTGCCGTGACCGCCGCGCCGGCCACGCAGCCGCCGTCGTGGCGGTCATGGACGGCGTAGCCGGACAGCACCCGGTGGCTGCGCCCGGAGAGGGAGCGCAGCATGTCCGCCGCCTCCGGGGCGTCCTTCGGCTTGCCGAGGATGTCGCCGTCGCGCAGCACGATCGTGTCGCTGCCGATGAACCAGCGCCCCGCCACGTCGTCCCGGGATGCGACCTCACGGGCTTTGTCTCTGCTCAATCGTATCACGTGCTGCTCCGGTGTCTCCCCGGGCAACTCTTCCTCGGGGGCCCGGCTCGGCACCACGTCGAATTCGATGCCGACAGAGGCGAGCAGCTCCCGGCGTCGGGGGGAGGCGGAGGCGAGGACTATTCCCCGGGTCTTTCCGGAAGCGGTGGACGCTCCTTTTTTTTCAAGAGGCTTCATTGTCGTCTTTCGGAGGTGGTCGAAAAATGTTTGGGGGGTTCGGCTGCTTCATGAAGGGCGTTATTATGCCTCAAAGGGCGGGGAAGGGGAAGCTGCAAGAAGGGATCAGAGGAAGACGATTTTTTCTTGTGGGGACTTTGTGCCGAAGAGGTAAACCCGGTTTCGGCCACCGTTCTTCGCCCGGTAAAGGGCCTGGTCGGCATTCTGGATCAGGGCGTCTGCGGTATTGCCGTCATGGGGATAGCCTGCAATGCCGATGCTGATGGTCAGCTTTTCAGTGGGGAAACGATCCTCCTTGGGGAAGGCCGTCTTCTCGATGGTTGCGCGGATGCGTTCGGCGACCAGCTTGGCCTCCTGCTTGGAGGTGCCGGGAAGGAGGATGCAGAATTCGTCGCCTCCGTAGCGGGTGGCTGCGTCCATGTCCCGGGCCGCGCTCTTGATGAGCGCCGCACTTTTGCGCAGGACCTCGTCGCCCACGGAGTGCCCGAAGAGATCATTGTAGGCCTTGAAGTTGTCCAGGTCGATCAGCATGATGCAGAAGTTGAAATTCTGCCTGCCCGAGCGGCCGAACTCCTCCTCGAGACGCTTGGTCAGGTAGCGCCGATTGTAGAGCCCGGTGAGAGGATCGGTGATGGCCTGGTTTTCAATGGTCCTGGTCCGTTCCAGGGCGGTCGTCTGCTCCAAGAGAATGGCGATGAAGGAAGTGAAGGTTTTGAGAAGGGCCAGATCGGTCCTGCTGAATGATTTTTTATCCCGTTTGTCCGAAAGGTTGATGACCCCGATCGAATGGCCTTGGCTCTTGATCGGAACGCTGATAAAGGACTTGGTCTGGAAGCGGGGGCGAGGGGAAAAGGTCAGTTGATCGTTTTTCTCGACATCTGTGACCAGCAGGGGATGGCCCTGCTGGAAAACCCTTCCGGCGATTCCCGTGCCGACCCGGACCTTGAGGGAACGGGCCAGGGCCGGGTTCATCCCCCTGGCGGCGGCGATCCAGAGGTTCTCTCTGCTGGGGTCGATGAGCATCAGGGAGCCCCGGGAGGTCTGAAGAAGGTCGGTGGCCTTATGGATGATTGCCGCGGAGAGTTCTTTCAGGTTTTTTATCTGTGTGAAGGAGTCGATCGTCTTCAGGAGCTGGGAAGAAAGAGCACTGACCTTTTGAAGTTTCTCCTGCTGGCTCAGGAGGGCCAGTCGGGTCGAGGTCCGGTCGCACAACAGGCGCACGGCAGCGAGGTCATCCGGCTGGATGGTCGGGCTGACCAGGACGAGAAGGCCAAAGTTCCGGTCCTGGCTTTTCATGGGAATGCTGACCGGTTCTCCTCCCGGGAGCGGAGGGAGGATGGGACGGGTCTCCTTCTGTTGTGCCGGGCCTTCCGGGGAGAGTGCGGGGAAGAGTGCGGCCAGGTCTTCCTGGTTCATGGCTTCGAGCTCACGGGATAACCCGTAACCGCCGACGAGGCTGTAGTCGTTTCTTCCATCCGGGGTGAAAAGGGCGAAGATCTGGCGTAGATCGAACAGAACGAGAAGGGCCTCGGTAAGGGTTTCCAGGATCCGGGTGGGAGAGGTGATTCGGTCGATTTCCTGGGAGACCCGGGACAGGGCCTGCAGGCTGCTTTGCTTTTCGGCCGGTTTTTTCTTTTCCGGGGCGGCGGTCGCGAGAATTTTCTGGATGGAGCGAATGGCTTTCTCCAGGTGGGCCACGGATTGGGGGGGGGAGTCTTCGCGGCCTCCGCAACCGACCAGGCAGACGGGATCGCCGGCTCCGGAGAAGACGGGGAGGGCAAAATTCAGAAAGCCCGAAGGGCAGCGGAAGATGTTGGGCTTATTGGTGCGGAGGACGTGTCCCACCGCCTCCAGGGAGAGTTTCGGGCAGTGGTTTTTGCAGCAGGAGGAGACTTCCTTGGGGCAAAAGGGGGGAACTTTCCCCCCGTCCGCCTGGGAAGCTGAAATCAGGGTGAAATGAAAGTCCGCCAGGCTGGAACCCTGTTTCAGGTTCCGTAAGAGGTCCTTGCAAACATCATCGCTTGTTCCATTGCGCTCTGTCACGATAGGCCCCGGTTTTCCGTGGCGAGGGACATTCTGAGAGCACTTCCTGGCAGTTAGAAGAGCTTTCTCGGGGAGGGCCGCTCGGGCGGTGCCGTGCGCGGCGCCGCTCAAGCACCGTCAATGATTGAACATACTCAATACGGAAGGAAAAAACAATACGCAAATTTGATTATCTTAAAGGTGTGTTTGAAGCTTCCGGGGATTCTCCGACGGGCGGAGCGAGTGTCCGGCGCCAGGATTCGAGGCTTTCCAGGGCCCGCTCGGCCATGGCCAGGCGCCGCAGGGCGCGTTTCATTCGTCGTCCCTCCAGGGGGGGGAAGAGGCCGTAGTTGACGTTCATCGGCTGGAAGTTCTCGGGACTGGAATCGGCCAGGTGGGCAAGAAGGGCTCCAAGGGCGGTGGTCGGCGGGGGGAGGGGGGACTCTTCCGACCGGCTCCAGCGGGCGGCGAAGAGTCCGGCCAGAAATCCTCCTGCCGCCGACTCCACGTAGCCTTCCACGCCGCTGAGCTGACCGGCGAAGAAGATCCGCGGGTCGCTCTTGAGCTGCAGGGTGCGCTCCAGGCAGGCCGGGGCGTTGATGAAGGTGTTTCGGTGGACGCTGCCGAGCCGGGCGAACCGGGCCTTCTCCAGTCCGGGAATGGTGCGGAAAATACGACGCTGTTCCGGGTAGGTGAGCTTGGTCTGGAAGCCGACGATGTTGAAGAGGCTGGCGTGGCGGTCCTCTTGGCGCAGCTGGACCACGGCGAAGGGCACCCGGCCGGTGCGCGGGTCGGGCAGGCCGACCGGCTTCATGGGGCCGAAGGCGAGGGTCATCTCGCCCCGGGCCGCCATCTCTTCGATCGGCATGCATCCCTCGAAATGGATCATCTTCTCGAAGTCCCGGGCGGGAACCTTCTCTGAGCGGTTCAGCGCATCGACAAAGGCCAGGTACTCGTCCCGGTCCAGGGGGCAGTTGACGTAGTCGTCCCCCCCCTTGCCGTAGCGGGAGGCTCTCCAGGCCCGGTCGAAGTCGATGGAGTCGGCTTCGACAATGGGGGCGATGGCGTCGTAGAAGTAGAGGTGCTCGGCGCCGGTGAGCCGGGCTATCTCCACTGAGAGGTCCTCGGAGGCCAGCGGCCCGGAGGCGATTACGACGGTCCCCTCGGAGGGAATGGCGGTGACTTCTTCCCGGCGCAGTTCGATAGAGGGGTGTGTCTCGATCGCCTCGGTGATGTAGGCGGCGAAGGCCTCCCGGTCCACCGCCAGGGCGCCGCCGGCGGGGACGGCGGTGGCGTCGGCCGCCTCCATGAACAGTGATCCGCAGCGCCGCAATTCCTCCTTGAGGCAGCCGACGGCGTTGTTCATCCCCGCGCCGCGCAGGCTGTTGGAACAGACCAGTTCCCCGAGCTTCTCCGAGTGATGGGCCGGTGAAAAGCGCTGCGGCTTCATCTCGTAGAGGGTGACCCGCGCCCCTTCGCGGGCCGCCTGCCAGGCGGCCTCGCAGCCGGCGAGACCGCCGCCGATGATGGTGATCCGGTTTGTGTCCTGCACGTGATGTCTCCTTCGATACGGCCGGGAAGAGCCGGGGCCAAAACGAGCGTGGCCGGACCTTGCGGTCCGGCCATCGGGGGGTGTTTTCGGGTTGGGTCAGGCCCGCCTCAGTCCTTTTTCTTGGTCGCCTTTGCCGGCGCCTTCTTGGCCACGGCCTTTTTGGCGGGAGCCTTTTTGGCCGCAGCCTTCTTGGCTGGCGCTTTCTTGGCTGGCGCTTTCTTGGCTGGCGCTTTCTTGGCTGGCGCTTTCTTGGCCGCGGCCTTCTTCGCCGGCGCTTTCTTCTCCGGTTCGACCAGCACCAGCTTGTAGTCGCACTCCTCGGCCGGGCACTTGCGATAGGTGCCGTAGCGCTTGGTCACCTTCTCCACCACCAGGGGGAATCCGCAGGTCGGGCAGGGCTCGGGGATCGGCAGGTCCCAGAGGGCGTACTTGCACTTGGGGTAGCGGTTGCAGGAGTAGAAGATCTTGCCGTAGCGGCTCTTCTTCTCCATCAACTCCCCCTCTTTGCACTCGGGGCAGGTGATGCCGAGAGCCTTCGGCTTGACCAGGGGCTGGATGTTCTTGCAGCCGGGGTAGGCCGAGCAGGCGAGGAACTTGCCGTAGCGCCCCTCCTTGATGAGCATGAGGGCCCCGCACTTGTCGCACTTCTCTTCGGAGAGGACGGGCTCTTCGCGCTCCTCACCGGAGAGGGGCTCGGTGTGGCGGCATTCGGGAAAGCCAGAGCAGGCCAGAAAGCGTCCAGCCCTTCCCAGCTTGATGACCAGTTCCTTGCCGCAGTCGGGGCAGACCTTGTCCGTCTTCTCGGTGGTGACTTCCTCCTTCGTGACCTCTTTCTCATTCTGCTTCAGCAGGCCGATGAAGGGGTCCCAGAAGGCCCGGAGCAAGGGCCGCCACTTTTCCTCTCCGCGGGAGATGGCGTCCAGGTCCTCCTCGAGCTGGGCGGTGAAGTCGTAGTCCACGTACTTGGGGAAGTGCTTGACCAGCAGGTCGCTGACGACCATCCCCACGTCCTCGGCGTAGAAGGCGCGCTTCTCCAGGCGGGCATACTTGCGCGTCACCAGGGTGTTCATGATGGAGGCGTAGGTGGAGGGGCGGCCGATACCGTACTCCTCCAGGGTCTTGACCAGGCTCGCCTCGGTGTAGCGGGGCGGGGGCTGGGTGAAATGCTGGTCGGGCAGGATCTCGCCGCTCTCCACCCCGTCCCCCTTCTCCAGGGCGGGGAGGGTTCCTTCGGGCTTTTCCTCCTCCTCGTCCGTTCCCTCGATGTACAGTTTCATGAAGCCGGGGAACCGGATGACCTGTCCGCTGACCCGGAAGGAGAAGCGCTCGCCGGCGGCGATGTCGACGGTGGTGGCGTCGAGGATGGCGGAGGCCATCTGGGAGGCGACGGTGCGGGTCCAGATGAGGCGGTAAAGGCGGAACTGGTCGGAGGAGAGGAAGGCCTTGACCTTGTCCGGGGTGTTGGCGATGGATGTGGGGCGGATGGCCTCGTGGGCCTCCTGGGCGTTCTTTGCCCGGTTCTTGAAAACCCGTGGCTTGTCCAGGGCGTATTCCGGGCCGTAGTTCTCGGTGATCACTTCCTTGGCTTCGGCCTTGGCCTCTTCGGAGAGGACGATCGAGTCGGTACGCATGTAGGTGATGAGGCCGACCGCCCCCTCGCCGATGTCGATCCCCTCGTATAGCTTCTGGGCGGTGCCCATGGTCTTGCGGGCCGAGAAGCCGATCTTGCGGCTGGCCTCCTGCTGGAGGGTGCTGGTCGTGAAGGGGGCCGCAGGGTTACGCTTCTTTTCGCTGCGCTTTACTTCGGAGACGGCGAAGCTCTGGCGGGCGATCTCCTCGGAAAGCGCCTTTGCCTGCTCTTCATCGGCGATGGCGAACTTGTCGAGCTTCTTGCCGTCGACGGCCTGGAGGCGGGCCAGGAAGTCGTCCCCGCCGGCCGAGCGCAGTTGCGCCTCGATGGTCCAGTACTCCCGTGGGACGAAGGCGGCGATCTCCTTCTCCCGCTCGCAGACGAGGCGCAGGGCCACGGACTGGACGCGGCCGGCCGAGAGGCCGTAGCGGATCTTCTTCCACAGAAAGGGGGAGAGGTTGAAGCCGACCAGGTAGTCGAGGATGGAGCGGGCCTGCTGGGCGTCCACCAGGTCGCGTGCGATGGTGCGCGGCTCGGCGATCGCCTTCTTGATGGCGCTCTCGGTGATCTCGTGGAAAGTCACCCGCCTGACCTTCGGGGAGTCGCCCTTCTCGTCGATCCCCATGGCCTCGAGCAGGTGCCAGGCGATGGCCTCTCCCTCCCGGTCGAGGTCGGTTGCGAGGATGATTTCGTCGCTTCCCCCGGCCTCTTTCTTCAGCAGGTCGATCTGCTTCTTGCTCTCGGGGAGGACGTGGTACAGGGGTTCGAAGTCGTGTTCCACGTCTACCGACCCCTGCTTGCTCGGCAGGGCCCGCACGTGGCCGTAAGAAGCAAGGACCTTGTACCCCTTGCCCAGAAACTTCTCTATGGTCTTGGCCTTGGCCGGGGATTCGACGATTACGAGTGATTTAGCCATCTGCTCCTCGGTTGGAAGGCGGGGCGGCTCGCCGGCGCCGATGCGTAGCGCCTTGCGGCGTCGCGGGGCAGCGCCCCGAACCGGCTCGGTTCACGGGATGGAAAGCAAAAAGGCCGCAGGGTCGCCCGCAGCCTTTGAAGTCTCAGTGATACAGTCTTGACCAGTCGTCGTCCAGGATACAGTCGAATTCCCGCCGCCAGTCGTTTTGGTATCGGGCGAAGAGAATCAGCACTGTGAGGGTCTTCAGCTCCTTGAGGCTCAGCTCGTCTTCGGCCGTATCGACCGCCCGGTCGATGATCTCTTCCTGGTTGGCGTCGTCGAGGAGCCCCATGGTCCGCAGCCGCAGGAGAAAGCCCCGCGCCTCCGGGGAAAGGACCCGGGCCTCTTCGGCGGTGAAAACCCTTTGGGATGAGGAGGTCATGGACGGGGCGGCTTCGGAGGGGGACTCCAGGGAATAGTCCTCCATCCAGACGAAGGCCGCGTCGATCTCCTCCTCGTCAAAACCGACCGCCAGCAATTCTTCGACGATGTCGGTCTCGGTCAGCGGGTTGCGCTCCTCCATGACGTACTGAGCGATGATGCTGACAATGGTCAGAACCCGCTCTCTTTGTGAATTTGCTGCCATAAGCCGCCGTGAGACTATGGTTTGCGGGAGCGCACGAAACGCATGCCCGGAAGCTGTTCGATCCCTCCCTGGAGTTCTAGGTGCAGTAAAATAGACGAAACCTCCATGGGTGTCAAGGCACTTTTCCGGGCCAGTTCATCGGGGTGGAGGGGGGTGTCGCCGATAAGTCCGTAGAGGGTCAGGGCGTCTCCGGCCAGGGCGGCGGCGAAGGTGTCCTGCCGCTGGCGGAGGGCCGGGGAGGGCAGGTGCGGCCAGAGCGCATCAAGGATGTCGGCCGCTCCGGTCACCAGGTTGGCCCCTTCCTTCAGAAGGCGGTTGACCCCTCCGCCGGTGGGCGAGTAGACCGGACCGGGCACGGCGAAGACGTCACGTCCCTGCTCGAGGGCGAAGTCGGCGGTAATCAGGGAGCCGCTCCCCTCGGCCGCTTCCACCACCAAGACCCCCCGGCACATGCCGCTGATGATCCGGTTGCGGCCCGGGAAATGTCTGGCCAGCGGCGGTGTCCCCGGCGGGAATTCGGAAAGAATGGCGCCTCGCTCGAGAACTTCTAGAAAGAGCCGCCTGTTTTCGGGCGGGTAGATTCGGTCGATTCCGCAGCCCAGCACTCCGACCGTGGTGCCTTCTCCATCGAGGGCGCCCTGGTGGGCGGCGGTGTCGATGCCCCGGGCCAGGCCGCTGACGATGGTGATGTCCCGGCTGGCCAGTTCCCTGCTGATCTCGGCTGTCAGCCGCCGGCCCGCGGTGGAGGCTCGGCGGGCGCCGACCACGGCCAGGGCCTCTCCGCAGGGCAGATTGCCTCGAACGTAGAGCAGCGCCGGGGGATCGTGGGTCTCCCGGAGCAGGGGCGGGTACGCCTCCCGGTCGAGGAGGGAGACGATGCGCGCGCCCGTTCTGGAGAGGCTTTCCCGGGCCTGGGTCACCGGGGGGGAGTTCTCGGCGGGCGGGGTCTGGACCTTCCCGGACCGGAATCCGGCCAACCCGGACCATCCTGCGGGTCCGGCCGCGAGGGCGGCCCGGGGGCAGCCGTAGGCCTTCATCAGGTGGATGAGGCCGATCCGTCCCAGGCCCGGGGTGAGGTGAAGGCGCAGCCAGGCTGTTTCGTCCGCAGTCATGGTGACCATCTTTACGAAAGGGGGAGGGCGATGTCAATGGCTAAAGTTAGCAATGGCTCATTTTTGTCGTGATCCTTTGGCGGGATCTTGACAGGGGGAGGGGGGGTGATATCTGTTAAGGCAAGGTCGATCGATACCTCGAAAAAGCCAAACCCCCTGTGAGGGGGGGGCGGAAAGCGCCGGGTCTTCAAAACCGAAGATGGCCGGGCTGCCGACGGGAAAACCCTGCGGCAGGCACGGTCTTTCTTTTTGGGGCTCCGGGGTTCATCTTCCGAGGAGTTGCCCGGATCGCTTGCGGGCGGCGAGCATTGACCGTGGAGAGGAGGGCGTAGTGGTGCCAAGCGTGAAGATGGCGCTCATTCTGCTTTTGTTCGTGGCCCTTGGGGGCTGCGCCTCGCCCGAGCGGACCCCCTACCGGGTGCTCCATGTCCCGGAGCACATGATCGTCGTCGATCCGGATTTCGAAGGACTCGGCCATTACCTGCCTGCGACCCCGGTCCGGCCGGCCGTTATCATCCTTCGCCAACTTCCCAATGACGATCCTCTGACCTGGGAGATCGCAGGGCACGAGGTGGGTCACCTCCTCCACGATGTCGCCGGGCTCCCCCATCCCTACGAATAGCCGCGGGGGAGGAGCCTGCAGCCAAAAAAAGGGTCCAGGCATGGCCTGAACCCTTTTTTTAATGTTCTTTTGACTCGAAGGCGCCGGTTTCCGGGCGGCTCTTCCCTAGGGGGTGACGGTGGTCACCCGGTCGCCCCGGTACAGGGGCCCGGCCGCCTTCAAAATCAGCACCGAAGCGCTCTCCTGCCCAGCCTCCAGGACCACCGCACCTCCCAGCAGCACGTCGGGCAACTGGATCTCCTCGCCCTGAAGGCCGAATTCGGATGCCGTGCGGGGCCGGGAGATGTAGAGCATGTTCCCCGCCTCCAGCCCGTCCCGGGTCCCGAGGTCCACATAGGCCAGATCGTGCTGGCCAAGGAGGATCTGGTTGCCGCGGGCACCGATCAGGGTGCCGAGGATGGGGCGGGCGGCGCTCTTGAGCTCCACTTCCCGAACCGGCGCCCTGAGGGGCATAAGGCGGGCCCCCCTTTGGATCTCCAGGAACGAGTCGGTGATGACCCCGGTGGCCACCGAGGGGTCGAGTGCGGTAATCCGCACTGTGCCGAGGGTGACGACCTGGAAGCCGAGGGGCGCATCCGTGAGGGGATGTTTGACTTCCTTGCCGACTTCGAACAGGGTGAATTCGTCGCCGGGGGCGACAGAGGCGAGGTTCTCCATGTCCAGGAAGACCTTGTCTCCCTCGGCCATCAGGAGTCGGTTGTCCACGGTGTCTATGAGGGTGCCGGCGGAGGCGACCTCGGCCCGGGTAACGAAGCCCTCCGATCCGCCGAAGGTCTTGATGGTCACCGATTGGCCCTTCTCTGGAGCCGGCGGTGCGGGGCGGGCCTCAGGCTCGTCCGGGGCGGCCTCAGGACGGGCCGGGACGATCTCGAGCCGGCCGTCGTAAATGAGTACCTTCTGGCCGGGGTAGATGAAGTGGGGATTGGTGATGAAGGGGTTGTGGGACCAGAGGTTGGGCCAGTAGTCGGGGTCGTTGATGAACCGCTCCGAAATGCCCCACAGGGTGTCGCCCTTCTTGATGACGTAGGTCTGGAGCGGCGCCTGGGCCAGGCTCGTCAGGGGAAGGAGGAGTAGGCAGAGAAACAGCAGTAACCTTGGCCAGATCATTACATTCCCTCGCGTATGCATTCTAGATAACCGATTTCGCTTCAATCGCCTCCCCGGGCACTTCGTCGCGGCTAGGGCCTGCTCAGGGACTTTTTCGCGGCGGCGCTTTCAGGGTAGAGTTCCCGCAGGGTCTGCATGGTCCGCAGGGCCCGTTCCTGCTCGTTTAGCCGTTGCAAGGCCTGGGCCATTTTCAAAAGGGCGTCGGGGGCTTTGCCGGTCTGGGGGTAGATGTCCACCACCTTCTGGAACTCGTCGGCGGCCCGGGAGAAATTTTCCTGGGAGAAGTAGCATTCTCCGAGCCAGTACTGGGCGTTTCCGGCGTAGTCGCTGCCCGGGTAGAGTCGGAGGAAGGTCTCGAAGCCGTCAATGCCCTCGGAAACCCGGTTCGAGGCGTAGTCGGCGAAGGCCTGCAGGTAGATCTTGGTGGGGGAGGGGGCGTTGCCGGGGGGCTGGGCTGGCGGCGGTGCGGGGAGGGGCGCCGTCGTCATGGTTTCGGTCTTTACCCCGGCTGCGGTGCCTTTTTGCGCCACCAGGCTCTCCTGCATGGTCTCGATCTGCACTTGTTGCTCGCCGAGGGTGTCGTGGAGATCTTGAAGCCCCTGCTGAAGCCGATTGATTTTGCTGTACAGATCCTGCTGGTCGAGTTTGATCTGAGCCATCTCCCCCGAAAAGACGGGGCCCTGGGGTTGTTGGGGCAGGGTGCATCCGGTAATGGTGGCCAGGGCCGCCATGAGGGTCAGTTTCGCCAGGTGGGTGCGCACGATGTTGTTACCTCCCAGGAAAGATGGGATTGATTGGGGGAAAACAAAATATCTTAACAATTATAGGGTTTTTTGGCGATTGTCAAGTGAAGAATGGTGGCGGTGCACCCTCTCGGGCCTAACATTTTCGTTCCTGGCTGTGTTAAGCTGGCGGGCAATTCACCGGGAGGAGAGAGGCATGTCGCGACCTGAATTGCTGGTCCCCGCGGGGGACATGGAAAAGCTGGAAACCGCACTCGACTACGGGGCCGACGCGGTTTACCTTGGCGGCGAGCATTTCGGCCTGCGGGCCAACGCCGGTAATTTCGACCTTGCGGGACTGGCCCGGGCCCGGGAGCTGACTCTCGCCAGGGGACGGCGGCTCTACCTCACCCTCAACGCCTACCTGCGTCCCTGCGAGGCGGCCTCCCTGGCGTCCTACCTGGAGGAACTGAGGCCCCTGGGCCTGGACGCCTACATCGTCTCTGACCCCGGAGTCCTGGAACTGGTGCGGGAGGTCGACCCGGGGCGGGAGATCCACCTCTCCACCCAGGCCAACACCACCAACGCCGGGGCCGCCCGGTTCTGGCAGCGGGCCGGGGTGCGGCGAATCAACCTCGCCCGGGAGCTGACCCTGGAGGAAATTCGCTCCATTCGCTCCGCCACCGACATGGAACTCGAAGTCTTCGTCCACGGGGCCATGTGCGTCGCCTACTCGGGGCGCTGCCTTCTCTCGGCGGCCCTTGTCGGGCGCAGCGCCAACGAGGGCGGCTGCGCCCACCCCTGCCGCTGGGGCTACGCCCTTGTGGAGGAAACCCGCCCCGGGGAGTATTTCCCGGTGGAGGAGGACGCCCGGGGAACCTACATTCTCAACAGCCGCGACCTGTGCCTGCTCGAACGCTTGCCGGAGCTCGTCGGGGCGGGGCTGGACAGCCTCAAGATCGAGGGCCGGATGAAGAGCCGTTACTACGTGGCGGCCGTGACCCGGGTCTACCGGGCCGCCCTCGACCGCTACCTGGCCGACCCGGAAGCCTACCGTCCCGAGCCCGACTGGGTCGGGGAGTTGGAGCGGGTCAGTCATCGCCCCTACGGCACGGGCTTCCTGTTCGGCGGCCGGGACGACGCAGGGGTGCAGAGCGGCGATGCACGCTACCGGCGCAGCCACGATTTCGTCGGGGTGGTGCGGAGCGTGGACGGCCAGGGGCGCGGGACGGTCGAGGGGCGCAACCGGTTCTTCCCCGGGGAGACCCTGGAGCTGATCGGCCCCGGAATGCGGCAGGCATCCTTCCCGGTGGAGGAGGTTTTTGCCGGGGGGGGGGAGCCGCTGCAGGTGGTCCAGCCCAACGCTCGGGCCGTTATGGCGCTGCCGCCGGGGGCGCGGCCGGGGGACCTGCTGCGCCGCGAGGCGGCCGGGTAGGAATGGTTCAAGGACGGAGGGCCGGCGGCGCCGCGGAGTTCCAGAAGCGGCGCCGCTCCACGTCGCAGCAGGTGAGTACCCGGCCGTAGACGGCGCCGGTGTCGAGGCCGATGCGGGTGGCGCTCCAGAGGGGCTCGGTTCGGGGGGTGTGGCCGAAGACCACGGTCTTGCCCCAGTCGTAGGCCGAGCCGATGAACTCGTCGCGGATCCAGAGCAGGTCCTGCTCCGACTGCTCCTCCAGGGGCAGGACCGGGCGCAGGCCTGCGTGGACGAAGACGAAGCGCTCGGTTTCGTAATAGAGGGCCAGGCCCGCCAGAAAGTCGAGGTGCTCCTTCGGGATGCGGATGCCCCGGTCCTCCCGGTAGCTCTCCAGGGTGGCGGCGCCGCCGTTGAGCAGGAATGGCAACTGGTCCACGCCGCCGAGGAAGTCGAGGAACATCGCCTCGTGGTTCCCCTTGAGAAAGACGCTGCGGGGGTGCCGCCGCCGGAAGGCGAGCAGGTAGTCGAGCACGCCCCGGCCGTCCGGGCCGCGGTCGATATAGTCGCCGAGGAAGACGACCCGGTCCGCCGCTCGCGGCCGGACCCGCTCCATCAACCGCTTCAGGTGGTCGAGGCAGCCGTGGATGTCCCCCACCGCCAGCAGGCGGCCGGTCTCCGGGGGCGATGGGGGCGATGTCGGGTGCGAGGGGGCCATGGCCGGGCGCTCCTTTGTTAGTATTCTATCTCCATCGGCGGCCTGTGCAGCTTTTCGGCCCCGGTCGGGGGGCGGTTCTTTCACTGGCCCGGCAGGAAAGCCTGTGATATCATCGCCCACCATCGGGGTTCGCCTTCCACGCAGGGGGAAGAACGCTCCAGTCCGGTGGAATGATTGCGATCTGACAAGGAGGATGAAGAAGATGAAGACTTCGATTCTGGCGGTTCTTGTGGTCCTGATGTTCTGCGGGCCCGCCGCGGCGGGCAAGTACGACCTGGAGTTCCCCTCGGACCTGGCCAATTCCGTGCTGGGTGACCTGGTCAAGGAGGCGGGCCTGGCAGCCGCCTACCGGGGGATCGCACCGGCGGAGCCCGGGGGAATCACAGGCTTCGATGTCGCCGCCGAGGTCAGTTTCATCAACATCGACAACGATCTGTGGGACGAGGTCATCCGGCTGGGCAACGGTTCGGCCCCCGGTTACCTGGCCGTGCCCCGGATTCACGCCCGCAAGGGACTGCCCTTCAATATCGACGTGGGGGCCAGCTACGCCCAGGTCCTGGACAGCAACGTCGAACTCGCCGGCGCCGAGCTCCAGGTCGCCCTTCTGGAGGGGACCGTGGCCACCCCGGCCCTCTCCCTGCGGGGCAGCTACTCCACCCTGCTCGGGGTGGACGACCTCTCCCTCGACACCTACGCCGCCGACGCCGTGATCAGCAAGGGGGTGCTCATGCTCACCCCCTACGCCGGGATCGGGGTGGTGCACATCGCGGGCAAGTACGACGGCGACGACCCCCTGCTGCGCGGGGTGCTCGGGGACCACGACTACAACGAGGTGCGGGTCTTCGGCGGGGTGCAGGTGGCCCTGACCCTGCTGCGCTTCACCTTCGACGTGGAGTACTCCCAGCTGCCGGTCTACACCGCCAAGATCAGCCTCGGCTTTTAGGCGCCCGCGGAGGCCCAGCCATGAAGGTCAGGAAGGAGGAGATATTCAGCGGCCGGATCGTCTCCCTCGCCATCGAGGGGCACCGCCTGCCCGACGGGCGCGAGGCCGACTTCGAGATCGTCCGCCATCCCGGCGGGGCCGCCGTCCTGCCCCTGCTGGAGAACGGCGAGGTCGTCCTGATCCGCCAGTTTCGCCCCGCCGGAGGCGGCATGGTCGTGGAGATCCCCGCCGGCCGCCTCGAGCCGGACGAGTCTCCCGAGGCCTGCGTGCGCCGCGAACTCGTGGAGGAGGTCGGCTACCGCGCCGCCAGGGTGGAGAAGCTCGGGTAGATGCTCACCGCCGTCGGCTTCTGCGACGAGGTGGTCCACCTCTACCTGGCCCGGGATCTGAGCCCCGTCCCCCGGGCCCCCGAGCCCGACGAATACATCGAGGTCTTCACCCTCCCCCTCGAGGAGGCGCTGCGCATGGTGCGGGCCGGTGAGATCCCCGACGGCAAGACCCAGCTGGCCCTCCTCCTTTATGCCGGGTCCGGGGAGGGCTGAGAGCGGTGCTCCCCGAGACCTTCCCGTCCCCCCTTTTCCTTCCCTTCAACAGCGAGTGCGTGAAGGAACGCCTGAGCCTGCTCCCTCCCGGCCCCGACGGGGGCGAGGCGGGGGTCTGGGCGATCCTGCGCGGCACCGAATTGCTGGTCCGCGAGGGAGAGCCCCCCGGACTTTCCTTCGGCCTCCTGCCGGAGGAGCTCCGGGCCCTGGAGCCGAAGGCGGTCCGCCTCGGCACCTGGGACGGCCGCCCCTGCCGCGCCCTGGCCCTGTCCCGGGCGACCGGCCTCCCGCCGGGCCTTGTCGCCCGCGACATCCTCGCTTCCCGGCCCGACCTGCCGGTCGATCTCCTCTCCCTCGGCGGTGTCGCCGGCCAGGTCCTGCACTGGGAGCGCGGCAGCCGCTTCTGCTCCCGCTGCGGCGGCGCCCTCGAGCCCATCGCCGGCGAGTGGGGCAAGAGCTGCCTCCCCTGCGGCGCCCTCCACTACCCCCACATCCACCCCTGCGCCATCGTCCTGGTGCGACGCCCCGGAGAGGTCCTCCTCACCCGCAAGGCCGAGTGGCCGCCCGGGCGCTACAGCCTCGTGGCGGGGTTCCTGGAGTTCGGCGAGTCCCTGGAGGAGGCGGCGGCGCGGGAGGTGCTGGAGGAGACGGGGATTCGGATCCGGGACGTCCGCTACGTCGGCAGCCAGTGCTGGCCCTTCCCGAGCCAGCTCATGGCGGGCTTCGTCGCCGAGTACGACGGCGGCGAGGTGCAGGTGGAGGAGAAGGAACTGGAGGACGCCCGCTGGTTTCCCGTCGATGACCTGCCGTCCCTGCCCCCCAAGCGGAGCATCGCCCGCTTTCTGCTCGATCACCACATCCCCGGCGTTTGAAACCAGAATCGGCCTCACGCCCCTTCGCTTGCGCTCACTCAAGTCCGCAAAGGGCGCAAAGAAAGTCGTTGAAACTCGCCTTGATGCCCTCCTTGGCGTCTTTGCGGCTTTGCGTGAGACAGGCTTTGGGTTTGGGGTGAACTGCCATTCCCGTTATTGATGATGAAGTCAAATTCACAGCCGATGTCACGAAAAAAAAGATAAAAAAACCCCCGGGTGGGAGCCCGGGGGGATGCAAAATACTTCTTTTTCTGGGAAAAGCCGCCTTTGGAGGAGGTTTGATGGCTGAAAAAGAAATACCTGCGAAATTCTGGTTCGTCTTTCAGGGGCCGTAGGGCTCCCAGGGCAGGTCGAGGGCCCGGGCCACCGATTCGTTGCGCAGCACCCCGGCGTGGGTGTTGACCCCTCGCGCCAGGGGAGCGTCCGCGCGGGTCGCCCCGGCCAGGCCCAGCCCGGCGATCTTGCGCACGCAGGGCAGGGTGCTGTTGGTCAGGGCGTAGGTGCTGGTGCGGCTCACCGCCCCCGGCATGTTGGCCACCCCGTAGTGGAGCACCCCGTCGACGGTGTAGACCGGGTCGTCGTGGGTGGTGGCCCGGGTGGTCGCGACGCAGCCGCCCTGGTCGACGGCGACATCGACGATGACGCTCCCCGGGCTCATGCGCCCGACCAGCTCCCGGCTGACCAGGAGCGGGGCCCGCCCCCCGGTCACCAGCACCGCGCCGACGATCAGGTCGGCCCGGATGACCTCGTCCTCGATGTTCTGCGAGTTGGACATGAGGGTCCGCACCCGGTTGCCGTAGTGGTCGTCCAGAAAGGCCAGGCGGCCCGGGTCGATGTCGAGCACCGTCACCTCGGCGCCCATGCCGACGGCGATGCGCACCGCGTTGCTGCCGACGGTGCCGGCCCCGAGGATCACCACCCGGGCGGGCTTCACTCCCGGCGCCCCGCCGAGCAGGACTCCCTTGCCCCCCTGTTCCTTCTGCAGGTAGTGGGCCCCCACCTGGACCGCCATGCGGCCGGCCACCTCGCTCATCGGGTGGAGCAGGGGGAGGCTGCCGTCGTCCAGCTGCACCGTCTCGTAGGCGATGCCGGTGACTTTTCGCTCCAGCAGGGCCGCGGTGAGGCGGGGGGCCGGGGCGAGGTGCAGGTAGGTGAAGAGGAGCTGGCCTTCGCGCAGCAGCTCCAGCTCCCTCTCCAGGGGCTCCTTGACCTTGACGATCAGCTCCCCTTGCGCGAAGAGGGCCTCCGGCTCCTCGATCAGCCGGACCCCGGCCTTCTGGTACTCGGCATCGGCGATGCCGCTGCCGGCCCCGGCGCCGGTCTCCACCAGGACGGTGTGGCCGTCTTCCACCAGGGCGCGCACCCCGGCGGGGGTCATGCCGACCCGGTACTCGCGGGTCTTGGTTTCCTTGGGGACGCCAATAATCATTTTAAATTCTGCTAAAAATTGTTTAGGGAAAATAACTTTTTTTACCCGATACGTCAAGCATAAAGGGGCGGTCCCATTCCGGGGATTGTCCCCCCGCTCCGGCTCTGCTACGATGGCCCCTTCCACTCCCCGGAAGGAACCCCATGGACTCGCCCTTCGAAAAACGCTGCTACCGCCTGCCGAAGCAGCAGATCGCCACCCTGCGCTTCACCCTCGAGAGCTACGACGGTCTCGCCTTCGTGCGCACCCTCGCACCCCGCGAGGCGGTCGTGGAGATCGCCTGGCCCCCCTCCCGCTCGGCCGACGCCGAGGCCCTGCTGGCGGCCCTGGAGCAGGAGTGCGAAATGGTCGAGGTGCCTCGCCCGCAGGACTACACGCCTCTCTAGTTCCCTTTTTTATACAGTCTACCTGAAATGCCTGGAGCCGACTCGGTCCAAGCCTCCCACCCACCAGTCGTTGCCGTCAGGGGGCGAGACCTCTGTCCCTATACCACCACCGTCTCGAAATCGGGCGGATTCTGGATCACCTTCTTCACCGCGCACATGTCCGTCGCCTTGACGATGGCGTCCCGGTACTTGTCGGGGAACCCCTCGGGCAGGTGGATCGTCAGGGTGATGCGGTCGAGCTTGCGCGCCCCGCTCCCCTTGGCGGTGTCGAGGGTGATCTTCAGGCCGTCGGTGGAGAGTTTGCGCTGCTGGCAGAAGCGCAGGGCGAAAAAACCGGAGCAGGTGCCGATGGAGGCGAGGAAGGTGTCGAAGGGGGAGGGGGCGCTGCCTTCGCCGCCGCCCGCTTCGGGCTGGTCGGTGCGCAGGGTGAGGCCGTCGAAGTGGGCTTCGATGGCCAGGCCGCCGGGGAATGTGATCTCCATGGACATATGTTCTCCTCTTCTGTTTGGTGGGGAGGCTGTTTTCTCCCCGAGGGGTGTCTCCGTCTTCGGGCCGGTGGGGACCCGGTTCAGCGGCGAACGACGATATTGGCGGTCTGTGACTTCAGGTCGAAAACGACCTTGACCTTTTTGTCCCGCAACTGTTGAAGCACCTGCGCGATCTTGCCCTCCATCGTATAGCTGTCGTCCCCGAAGTCCGACCAGTCCCTGGTCACGAATTCCTGGATCATGGTCCGCAGCGTGTCCGGGTTGATCTGCTCGTACGGGACCTCCACCCCCTCTTCGGGGTGGTCGGGTTGCTTCTCTTCGGTCAAGAATCACCTCAAATGTTCAGGTTGGGCAAATTGTTCTTTGGGGTTCAAGAGAAAAGGCGCCACAACCCAATCGGTCACGGCGCCTTTTGCTTCATTCCATCGTCCCTCCAAAGAGTCACTTCATGGACGAACTCTTATAGCACACGTCTCCCCGAAACGACAAGGCATCCTCTGTTTCCCCGCTCCTGCCGGGGGCAGGGGCTCTTGACCCCCATCCGTCCTATGCAGTGTCCCTCAGGTCTTGAAAAAGCGGCAGACTATAATACTGTTATAAATAATTAACCCGTCGGCAGGAAAGGAGCCATCTTATGGGATTTTTCAACAAAATGTTCGGCAATAAGCTGGATTACCCGGACCTGGACCCGGCTGGCCCGGTCGCGGGACATTTGGAAAAAATCAGCGGCCAGCTCCAGGCCCTCTTCGAAAAGGTGCATGAGCCTGTGGAGGTGGTGCCGGGAGAAGATGGAGGCATCGTCTTTATCGGCAAGCCCCCGAAAAAGTTCGGCATCGCCTGGATCGAGGGGGATCGGGTGATCAACTTCAAAACCCTGGTCGATGAGCATGGGGTTGAGCCCCGGCAACTGCAGTCGCTCTCCGATCGGTTGCGGGAGATCTACGAGGCCAACGAAAGCGATGATCGCTATAAGGCGACGGTCGGCAGTCGTGAAGTGGTGGTGCACCCCTCCGACAGCTTTCGCGCCCAGGTCAACGAGGCGATCGAGTCGATGAGCCATCACTGAGGTGTTTCGCGTTTAACGGGTGCTCTCCAAGTGTTTGTCCTTGAAGCACGCCGCCCCGGGGCCTTTCCGCGGAAGCGCGGGGCCCTGATGAACCGTAAAAGCCGACGGGGGCTCAGGGCAGGGCGGGGGCTTCAAGGGCAAACCGAAAGCAGGTGATTCAGCCTGCTCGTTTCTGCCGGCCTCCCGTCTCCCCGGGGGGCCTTCCCGTTGCCGCACTCAAAAAAAGCGCCGCAACCCTCCGGGCGCGGCGCTTTCAGCCTGCTCTTGCCGGGGCGTTCGCCCCGCTACCACCCCTTCGGGCTTTTCGGCTCCAGTTTCACCAGCTCGTACCGGCGGCTGCCGAGGCCGATCTTCTCGGCCTGCTCGAGGGTGGCCTCCCAGTCGATGTGGGGGTAGACGGCGCGGAACTTGTCGGCCCCGGCGGCGGCCGGGTCGCCGAGGACGGTGCCGGGCAGGCCCGGGGCGGCGTTGACGAGGTCGGCGCAGGCCTGGTCGAGGGCGACCGGGTCGGTGGAGACGGCGATCCCCTGGTCGGCGACGATCGGGGCGTCCGAGTGGCCGTAGCAGTCGCATGCCGGCGAGATCTGGGTGACGAAGTTGACGTAGAGGGTCTTGCCCTGCTTGCCGTGCACCGCCCCCTTGGCGTACTCGGCCATCTTCTTCATGACCAGGGGCGCCTCGGCGTTCCACTGGATCTGGATCGCCTTCTCCTCGCAGACGGTGATGCAGCGGCCGCAGCCGGCGCACTTGTCGGGGTCGATTTTTGCGATTCCCTCCACCATGGCGATGGCGTCGTGGACGCAGGCCTTGAGGCAGGCGGCGCAGGCGGTGCAGAACTTCTCCGCGACGACCGGGGCGACGTTGGAGTGCATATCCAGCTTTCCCTCGCGGCTGGAACAGCCCATGCCGAGGTTCTTGAGAGCGCCGCCGAAGCCGGTCAGCTCGTGGCATTTGAAGTGAGAGACGGCGATCAGGGCATCGGCTTCGAGGATCTCCAGGCCGATGCTCACGTCCTGGAAGAATTCGCCGCCGATCTCCACCCGGCGGGCCGACTGGCCGCGCAGGCCGTCGGCCATGACCAGGGGGGCGCCGACGACGGCGTAGGCGAAGCCGTTCTCGATGCCGCAGGAAAGGGCCGAGACCGCTTCCTTGCGCTCGCCGGGGTAGAGGGTGCAGCTGTCGGTGAGGAAGGGGCGGCCTCCGAGGGCTTTGACCGCCTCGACGATCCGGCGCAGGAAGGGGGGGCGCACAAAGGCGTGTCCTCCCTTCTCGCCGAAGTGGACCTTGAGGGCGGCGAGGTCGCCGCGGTCGACGATGCCGTCGATGCCCGCCTCTTCGAGGAGGCGTTCCAGTTTGTCGAAAAGGTTCTCGCGGTGTCCCGCGCGCATGTCGGCGAAATAGACGGTGCTGGCCATGGGGTCCCTCCGGCGTCTGCGGGTGAGTGGGTCGTTTTTAATGATTTTCGAACGTTACCACAGGGTGGCGCGGGTTTCAATCGGGTAGAGATAAACACTGTTTGATATTTCAGGGGGCAGTGCTTCATGGAGATGTCTGGAATGGCTGTGTCCGGACGATCTTTTTAATGATAAAAGCGATTTCTGTCCGACCGGCTTTATCCAATAAAAAGATGTTATAATTGTTCCAACGTCAACTCGGGGGTGTGCCTGTGGAACCGGAACAACGATTTCGACTGCTGCAGCGGGCCAGAATCAAGACTTTCCTGCGCCGGGTCTTTTCCACTCTCCTGGTGGGGGGGGCGATTTATTACGGGGTGGTTCTGGTCTATGCCACCAAGACGATCTACAAGGTCCGCCGCAACTACGCGGTGATCGTCGAGACCCTCTCCGGCGAGAGGCGGGTGGTGGAGGACGTCGGCTGGCACGGGCGGCTACCCTTCTTCACCCGGCTGGAGTTGGAGGTGCCGCTGATGAACCAGGAGCTTTATCTGGGGGGCCAGCCGGAGACCCAGCGCATCATCTCCAAGGGGAACGTCGCCCTCTGGACGAGCGCCATGCTCACCTACCGCATCAGGGACCTGGAGCGCTGGGGGATCGAGAACAAACTCCCCCAGAGCCTTCTGCAGAACGACTTTGACGGCATCGTCAATGACGTCATGCAGAGCCGCACCATCGACGAGCTGATCTCCGGGCGCGAGACGATTAAGGAGGAGATTTTCTCGGATCTCAAGGATCGCCCGATCAACGCGGGGGGCCCGACCCTGGAGGAGAAGTACGGCATCGAGGTCGTCTCATTCGTGTTGCGCGACACCCGCTTCGGCGACACCCTGGCCGCGGCCAGCGAGGAGAAGAAGCGCCGCGAACTCATCGCCGAGGCGGAGAACTACGCCGCCGACCTCGAGGCGAGCCGGACCCGCAAGCTCTACGCGGCCTACAGCGAGTCGATCAGCGATTTCCGCCGCTCCCTCGGCCTCAGCGCCGACAGCGACCGCTACCTCTTCGATTTCCTCAACCAGCAGAAGTGGGCCACCGCCTACGAGAAGAACCAGCAGGGGCAGAACACCTTCGTGCTCAACACCACGGGATCGGCGCCCCCCGTGACGCTGCCGGCTCCGACCGCGGGTGCCCGCAAAGACCGGAAGCCGCCCTATGGCCCGACCACGAAAGACTAGACGGCCGGTCTATATCCGCCTTTCGGAAAAGCGGATCAGGCAGATCGAGGCCCTGGCCGAGAGCTGGAGCTTCGAGACCAAGCTCTTCGTTTTGCGCCGGCTGCGCCAGTACGACCCGACCCGCACCCCCCTTTCCTTTTTGCGCGGCTGGGTGAAGCGCCTGTTCAAGCCGGGCGAGCGCAGCTTCACGATCCTGCGCGACCCCGAGCTGCTCAGCGACTGGCGGCGCCGCTTCGAGATCTCGGGCTCGCACAACGCCCGGGCGGCCTGGGACAAGATCCTCTCCCGCGAACTCGACTGGCACGACTACCAGTACCTGCTCTACCTGCTGGTCGAGCAGACTTCGGACATCTTCGTCCCCGAATCCTTTCTCGAGATCTTCCGCAAGCTCTACCACGCCCACATTCTCAAAGGCTACACAGAGGACCCGACCGTCCCCCGGGCTCCCCTGGTCCTGGTGGTCGGCCCGACCGGCGGGGGCAAGAGCTCCACCGTAAAGGAGGCGGTGGAGCGGGCGATCTTCGCCGCCGAGGTGCGCCCCCTCATCGACCTGCAGGCCAAGAAGGACGACGTCATGGCCGGGCTGCCCTTCTGGTACAAGCTCGAGGACGTCGACCCGGAGCTGGCGGTGCGCCTGGAGCGCCGCCGCAAGATCGAACGGCTGAGGCTTATTTCCAGGCTTCCCGGGGTCAAGTACCTGTTTCGGGAACGGATCGGCCAGGCCCTCTCCTCCCTGGAGGAGGAAGGTGTTTGGGTCGATCACGCCATGATCACTCCCAACGACTACCAGACCGCCTGGGCCGGCGAGCCGGGCAACTACCTGCGCAAGGCGATGGGCGACCCGCGCAACACCTGCATCCGCCACCTGGAGGAGGCCCATTCCGCCTTCGGCCGCCCCGACCAGATGAGCAGCGTCAAGGCGCAGCAGAGCACCCTCGTCGACGCCGCCAACATCCTCATCGACGAGATCACCCAGGGCAAGCGTGATTGCCTGCTGATCGCCACCACCGATCAGCCGGAGCAGTTCGACCCGGCCATTTACCAGCGCTTCGTGGAGCGGGGCCTGGTCATCGACATCGGCGACCTGTGGAAGGACCCGGCCAACCTGCGTGAGGTGGTGCGCATGGAGCTCAAGCGCAACAACTGCACCTTCGGCGAGGGGACCGGGCCGCTGGTCGTCTCCGAGACCGCCCTCGAGGCTGCTGTGGAGCGACTCTATCCCATCTTCCGGGAGCTCAGCCTGCGCATTCTCCCCGCCTACGTTCGCCGTCTCATCGACTCTCTGCTTGCCATCAAGGGCGATTTCCGCCCCGGGTATCTGGATGACCAGCTCCTGGTTCGCGACGCCCTCAAGGAGGTGGCGCGCAACGTCTACGGCTCTCTCTTCAAGGACGTGGTCGGGCACATGGACCGCGGCGTCCGCTGGGAGGACTACATCGGCGGGATAAAGAACGAGTTCTCCGAGATGGTCAACAACTCCCTTTACTATCACGTCAGCGAGGAGAAGGGGGTCGTCCTCACCGGCCCGCCGGGCTCGGGCAAGACCTACATGGTGCGCTCCTGGCTCGGGGACAACACGGACGTGCAGGACCTGGCGGTCCACCTCGGCCACCTCTCCGACCCGGTACGGCCGGTCGAGGGGATGGTGGAGAACCTGGAGAAGGTCTACGACATCGCCAAGATGCTCTCGCCCGCCATGGTCTTCTTCGACGAGGGGGACGCGGTGGCGCCGCGCCGCTCTCAGCAGGGCGGCAGCCCCTACGACAAGGTCACCAACAAGTTCCTCTCCATTATCGACGGCGAGTCCACCCTGAACCGGGTCTTCACCGTTCTGACGACCAACCGTCTCGATATTCTCGACCCGGCCCTGATCCGCTCCAAGCGCCTGAAAGTGCTCAACGTCATCGGTCACATGCGCGACGAGGACGCCTTGAGCATCATGCGCAAGGAACTGGTCGGGATCCCTCTGGACGAGGGGCTTACCTTCGAAGAGATGCTGCGCCAGGCGCGGGGGATCTGCGAGACCCCGGCGGACTTCACCGCCTTCGCCGAGAAACTGCGCTCTCAGCGCTCCACCGAGATCGAGGTCCTCGACAAGCTGATGCACGATGTGGACAAGCCGGAGGAGGATCGGGCCCGTTTCGTGCGCTTTAACTACAAGATCCTGCAGGGGCTCCTGGAGGGGACCGCCGGAGAGGGAGAGCTGGCCGCCCGGGCCCGCCAGGGCGAGGAGGCCCTGCTGGCCTGCCTCGACACGGTCGCCGAGAGGCTCGGCAGGGCGCGGGCCAAGGGCGAGCACCCCATCACGGCCTGGCACCTCCATAGCGCCCGCCAGCAAATCGCCAGCAGCCCCACCCGCAAGGGGAAGCAGCAGCTTGACGAGTTCCTTGAGACCGAGCTGTCCCGCGAGCCCCAGGTGGGGTTCGTGGTCGGAGTCGGAGCCAACGACACCAGCGGGGTGCTGCTGCCCATCGCTTCTTCCCTCGTCTACCGGGTCCACCCGGAGAAGATCGTTGTCACCGGGGCGGTCTCCACCTCAGCCCCCGGGGCGGCGGAACTCGACCTGGCGGTGCAGATGACTCAGCAGAGCGCCCAGGAGGCTCTGACCCTGGTGGAGAACTATCTGCAGTCGCTGCAGCCCGATATCAACGTCTTCCGCCTGGTCGGCCGCTACCTGGAGGGGTATACCCTGCACCACCAGCTGCTCTCGGCCTCCTACAACGTGGGGGGGCCGTCTGCCGGCTTCGCCCTGGCTATCAATACCCTCTCGGTGCTGCTCTGCCTTCCGGTGCTCAACGACTTCGGCATCACCGGGGCCCCCTGGACCAAGGGCGCGCAGAAGGGGGAGGTGGGGGCTTCGGTCATTATCGGCGGGCATCGGAAGAAGACCGAAAAGGTCCTTCAGTACCTGTCGCGCATGTTCATGCCCCTGCAGAACTACCAGGACCTGGAGCCGGAACTGCTCGAGGCTTACCGTATCGAGGGGCGCGACATCCGCGGGGTGCAGAGCTTCTCCAGCCTTGTCCCGGAGATCATGTTCTTCGGTCCCTCCCACTTCCAGCAGTTCGGAGAGTATCAGGACCTGCGCCGCAAGTCGGACCTTCAGGGCCGGGGAGAGGACGAGAAGGCCGACGAGAGGGGCGATTTGGAGGCCGCCGCCGCCGCCTTGCGCAAGCAGGCCGAGGAGGAGATCCGCCGCCGCCTCGAGGCGATGCGCCAGTACGTGGAGCAGGGAGGGGACTCCCTCGCCAGCCTCGAGCGCATCCTTCGCCAGCCACAGCCTGCGACCACGGAAGAGGAGAAGGCCAAGGGACCCTTTAACTAACGATGTGACATGCAGGGATTGCGAAGAAAGAAAAGATGGGGGGACTGCCCACGAGAGGCGTCCCCCCATCTTTTTTGGGATACGCGGGAGGCGGGCCATCGCCTGCCCGGACAGAACAGGGCCGCTCTCCCTTCGGAGGGGCCGGGGCGGCTATGCGTCCCTGCCGGGAAGTCCTACTCGACGACCCATACGGCGCAGTCCTTGGCCTGCCGCTTGACCCGGTCGGTGATGCTGCCGTGGAAGAGCTCCTTCAGGCCGGTGTGCGCGTGCTTGCCGAGGCAGATGGCCTCGTAGGCGCCCTCTTCCGCCTCGTTGACGATCTCCGCCGGAATGCTCACTTCCCGTGACGCATACTTTGTATCGATGTGGTCGGGCTCCATTCCGAGTTTTTCGGCCCGCCGGACCATCCGCTTGAACATCTTGTCCCGGACCTGTTCATGCTCGGCATGGAAACGGTCCGAGCCCTCCCACAATTTCTCCAATTGTTCCCGCTCGGTTTCACCCTCGGGAAGCTTGTCGTGCTCGATGAAGTCGTTCGGGACGGGTTCTCCCACGGAAAAGATGGTCAGGTGAGCGTCCTCCATTTCGCGCGCCATTTTGGCTGCATATTCGAGGGCCCGTTCGGACTCGTCCGTACCATCTACCGCCACCAGGATCTTGTGTGCCATAAGGACCTCCCTTAAAGCGTTTCACCAGTCTCTGTTTCCAGTATAACAGCGCGATTTATCGTTGCAATAAGGCCTGCCTCGGGGCAGTCGGAGCGGTCTTTTCGACGGCGGGGATCCCCTGCCCCGGGGTCACTCTTTTCGCTCGGCCTGGCGGGAGGCCTCTTCGAGGTGTGATTTCAGCCGATCCCGGATCGCGGTGCAGCGCCCGATCTTTTCCTGGAGCCTGTCCCTCGGTTCCCCCTCGGCCGCGCCGGCCAGGGATTTTTCGAGCTCTCCCAGGGTTGCCTCGATGGTCTTCATCTGTTCTTTTTTCTCCTCCAGGGTTTCGGCATGCTCGGCCTTGTCGAAGATGATCGCCTCGGGATCCGTCTCCGGAGCTTTCTCTTCGGATGCCTCCTGTCGGGGCGGGATGAACATCTTGTCTCCCGTCGCCCGGGTGTTCATGAAGTTTGGGGAGACGATTTCGATCCCTTCCCGGTGGAGGGTGTCGAGGAGCATGGCGTTGAGGCGCGAGCCGGCCGAAAGGAACTGCTTGACCTCCGGGAGAAGGCCGTGGACCCGGTAGGCAACCGAGAAGTCCCCGAGCCTGGTGAGGTAGACGAAGGGCTCTTCGAGCCCGGCCGCTCCGGCCGCCTCGACCAGCAGGGCCTCCACCTGCTGGCGGGGGACGTCGTAGCCGAGGGAGACCTCCGAGGTCACGATGGTCCCCGAGGCGCGGGTCACCTTGACCGGGTGGGTGGCGAGGAAGAGGTTGGGCAGGGTGGTCAGGTCGCGGTTCTCGGTCTGGATCTCCACGTGAAAGAGCCCGCGCCCGGAGACCCGGCCGAAGTGGTCCTGGACCCGGATGAAATCCCCCATGCGGAAGCTGCGCACCGTGCGCAGCATGATGCCCGCCAGGGCGTTGCCCAGGAAGGTGGTGGAGCTGAGGGCGAGGGCGGCGCTCAGCACGATGCCGATCAGGCTCAGCACCTGGCCGCGCAGAGTTTCGCCCAGGGGCAGGCTGAGCACGATGAGGAGCAGGCCGAACAGGGTCAAGCCCAGCATGATGAGCTGCCGGTGCAGGTTCCTCTCCGGCCGGTCCTTGAACCGGGCCTCGAGAAGGATGTGGCTCCCGGCGAGGCCTCCCACCACCAGGGCGGTCGTCACCAGGGGGAGAATGAATTGTTTCAGCAGCAGGACAAGGGTTTCCAAGAGCGCAGGCCTCCTTGGGATAAAAACTTATTAAAAACTTAACCGACCGGGGGTGATCGTCAAGGGCCCTCTTGTTACTTTGTTGAAATGGGGTAACTTTATGAAAAGACATGCGGTTTGTTGCCTTTTGTAGAGGGGGCTGGAATGAGGAGACGACTTGCTCCGGTGAGGAAGAAAAAGGTGGGTGCGGCCCCGGGCACCCTGGTGCACATCGGGGAGAAGAAGGGGGAGAAGGCCCGGATCACCCTTATCAGCTACGGTCCGGAGCGGCTGGAGGAGGGCGCCCTCCGGAGCCCTTCCGAGGCGAGGGAGACCGGGGCGGGCGGGGTGTCCTGGCTCAACCTCGACGGTCTCCACGATGTGCCCCTGATCGAGGCTTTCGGCAAGAAGTACGGCCTGCACCCCCTGGTCCTTGAGGACATCCTCAATACCGGCGGGCGGCCCAAGCTCGAGGACTACGGGGACTACCTCTTTCTTGTCGCCAAGATGCTCTTCCACGACGAGGAGGCCGGCGAGATCCGCACCGAGCAGGTCAGCTTCGTCCTCGGTTCAGGCTACGTCCTCTCTTTCCAGGAAGAGGCGGGGGACGTCTTCAACGGCGTGCGCGAGCGCCTGCGCAGCGGTAAGGGGCGCATCCGGCGAATGGGCCCCGACTATCTGGCCTACGCCCTGCTCGACGCCATCGTCGACAGCTATTTCGTCATCCTCGAGAAGATCGGCGACCAGCTCGAGCGCATGGAGGACGAATTGATCGTCGAGGCCACCCCCGAGTCGCTGCAGAAGATCCACGCCTTCAAGCGGGAGATGATCCTGCTGCGCAAGTCCGTCTGGCCCCTGCGTGAGGTCCTCGCGGCCCTGCAGCGGGACGAGACTCCCCTGGTGACCGAGGCGACGGGGGTCTTCCTGCGCGACGTCTACGACCACACCATCCAGGTGGTGGACACGGTGGAGACCTTTCGCGACCTCATCGGCGGCCTGCTCGACCTCTACCTGTCGAGTATCAGCAACCGCATGAACGAGGTCATGAAAGTCCTCACTATCATCGCCACCATCTTTATTCCCCTGACCTTTCTGGCCGGCATTTACGGCATGAACTTCGAGCACATCCCCGAACTGAAGTGGCGTTGGGGCTATGCCGCCTTCTGGCTGGCGGTCGTGGTGCTGGGCGGGGCCATGTTCGGCTTTTTCCGGCGCAAAAAGTGGCTTTAGGAACTTCTGCCAAGATTGAGGCAGGACGGCAAAGAGGAGAAAGTCATGGCCCGTGAAGACCTGGTCCTGTGGTTCGAGGAAGTCAGCCTGAAGGACGTCCCCCGGGTCGGGGGCAAGAACGCCTCCCTCGGGGAGATGGTGCGCCACCTCGGCCCCGGGGGGGTACGGGTGCCGCCGGGGTTCGCGGTGACCGCCGACGCCTACCGCCTCTTTCTCCGGGAGGCCGGCCTCGAGGGAAAGCTGGAGCGGCTGTTGGGCGAGCTTGACACCGAGACCATGGCCAACCTCGCTTCCGTGGGGCGGCGCATCCGCCGGGCGCTACGCTCGGCCCCCCTTCCCGCGGGGCTCGAGGAGGCCGTTCGCCGGGCCTACGGTCGGCTGGAAGAACGCTTCGGCGAGGACTGCGACGTGGCGGTGCGCTCCAGCGCCACCGCCGAAGACCTCCCCGACGCCTCCTTCGCGGGCCAGCAGGAGACCTACCTCAACATCCGCGGCGTCGAGGAGCTGCTCGAGGCCTGCCGCAACTGCTTCGCTTCCCTCTTCACCAACCGCGCCATCTCCTATCGCCAGGACAAGGGCTTCGACCATTCCGCCGTGGCCCTCTCCGTCGGCGTGCAGAAGATGGTGCGCTCGGACAAGGGGTGCGCCGGGGTCATGTTCACCCTCGACACGGAGAGCGGCTTCGAGGGTGTCGTGTTGATCAACGCCGCCTGGGGGTTGGGGGAGAATGTCGTCGCCGGGGCGGTCAACCCCGACGAGTACACCGTCTTCAAACCAACCCTGGCCCAGGGCTTCCGACCCCTGCTGCGCGCCACTTTGGGGAGCAAGGAAAAGAAGGTCGTCTATACCGAGGGGGGGGCGAAGGCCACCACCCGGGAGGTGGCGGTCCCTGCAGAGGAGCGGCGCCGCTTCTGCCTCGTGGAGGAGGAGGCGCTGCAGCTGGCGCGCCTGGCCTGCGTCATCGAGGACCACTACCGCCGTCCCATGGACATCGAGTGGGGCAAGGACGGCGAGTCCGGCGAACTCTATATCCTCCAGGCCCGCCCCGAGACGGTCCAGTCCCTGCGCCGGGGCCAGGTCCTGGAGACCTACCGCCTGCAGGGGGAGGGCCAGGTCCTCGCCACCGGCAAGAGCGTCGGCAACCGGATCGGCGCGGGAAAAGCGATGGTCATCAAGGACGCCCACGCCATCGGGCGCTTCGAGCCCGGGCGCGTCCTGGTCACCGACATGACCGACCCCGACTGGGAGCCGGTCATGAAAAAAGCGGCGGCGATCGTCACCAACCGCGGCGGGCGCACCTGCCACGCGGCGATCGTCAGCCGGGAACTGGGGCTGCCCTGCGTCATCGGCACCGGCGACGGCACCGCCGTGCTCAAAGAGGGGCAGGATGTGACCGTCTCCTGCGCTGGCGGGGAGACGGGCCTCGTCTACGAGGGAATTCTCCCCTTCGACGTGGAGCAGACCGACCTCGGCACCCTGGAGCGGCCCCGGACGAAGATCATGATGAACCTCGGCGACCCGGAGCAGGCCTTCGGCCTCTCCCGCATCCCCAACGACGGCATCGGCCTGGCGCGCCTGGAGTTCATCATCAACACCGCCATCCAGGCCCACCCCCTCGCCTTGCTGCATCCCGACCGGATCGCGGACCGGGGGGAGCGGCGGCGCATCGAACGACTGACCGAAGGCTACCCCGACGGGGCCGCCTTCTTCGTCGACAAGCTCGCCCAGGGGGTGGCGACCCTCGCCGCCGCCTTCTACCCGAACGACGTCATCGTGCGCATGAGCGATTTCAAGACCAACGAGTACGCGGGGCTCCTCGGGGGGGCGGCCTTCGAGCCGCAGGAGTCCAACCCCATGATCGGCTTCCGGGGCGCCTCGCGCTACTACGACGAGCGCTACCGGGAGGGCTTTTTGCTCGAGTGCAGGGCCATGCGGCGGGTGCGGGAGGAGATGGGGCTGAGCAACGTCAAGCTCATGATCCCTTTCTGTCGAACCGTGGAGGAGGGGCGGAAGGGTCTGGATGTGATGGCGGAGGCGGGGCTGGAGCGGGGGAAGGACGGCCTGGAGGTCTTCGTGATGTGCGAGATCCCGTCTAACGTGGTCCTCGCCGAGGGGTTCGCGGAAATCTTCGACGGCTTCTCCATCGGCAGCAACGACCTCACCCAGCTGATCCTCGGCCTCGACCGCGACTCGGAGATCGTCGCCCACCTCTACGACGAGCGCAACGCCGCGGTGAAGACGATGATCGCCGACGTCATCGCCCGGGTGAAGAGGGCGGGGCGCAAGATCGGCATCTGCGGCCAGGCCCCGAGCGACTATCCCGAGTTCGCCGAGTTTCTGGTGGAGTGCGGCATCGACAGCCTCTCCCTCAACCCCGACACCGTCCTGGCGACGACGGTGCGGATTTTGGAGGTGGAGAAAAAACAGAATGCCCGAAAAGCCCGGTGACGGCCTTCTGGTTGAATATTATCTGGAGTGACGGTACAGCCTCTTGCCGTGAGCACTGGCTTCTTCTGGCCAGAAAACACATATGTCACCTGCCTAAACCCCGCCTATTTTCCTTCCTTGCAGTCAAAAAGCCAAACATGTAAATAGTTAAATTGCCGTAATTTTATGGACTTTTAATCCTTTTTGTCTGAATATTGTCAAACCATGTCTCAGTCTACTTGTTTGTGTAGAGCTCAATTCGGGGGCCCTTCAGGGACATCCGGGGTGGGGCCGAGCGCACGAGTTCAGTGTGTATCTTCAAGGATGATGGTATGCAATATCGACTCTCCGACCTGATCGACCTGCCCGCCGTGCGGACGATGGTGGACAGTCTGTACGCGGCGGCGGGGATCCCCGTGGGGATGATCGACGTCGACGGGACGGTGCTGCTGGCGGCGGGTTGGCAGGACATCTGCACCAAGTTCCATCGTGTCCATCCGGCCACCGCACGGCGCTGCCGGGAGAGCGACGCCTATATCGATCGCTACCTGACGGGCGATGCCGAACTCCCCTCCTGCGGCTTCATCGAATACACCTGCCAAAACGGCCTGATCGATGCCTGCATGCCGGTCATCATCGAAGGCAACCATCTCGCCAACCTGTACCTCGGCCAGTTCCTCTACCAGCCCCCCGACGAAGCGTTCTTCAGGGCGCAGGCCCTGGAGCACGGCTTCGACGAGGAGGTCTATCTCGAGGCGTTGCGCCGGGTGCCGATCTTCTCCCGGGAGCGGGTCGAGGAAATCCTCGCCTTCCACTCCCATTTTCTGGATGTGCTCATCCGAATGGGTCTGGAACGGTTGCGGTACCTGACAGCTAATCGGGAACTGGAATTCAGAGAGGCTTTCGAGAAACTCATCGCCAATATCTCAACCCGGTTCGTTGAACTCCCCTCTGAAGAGATAAATCAGGGCATCGATCTGGCACTGCAGGAACTTGGCGAATTTATCGCAGCGGACCGCAGCTATGTCTTCTTGCGTACCCCGGGCGGAATGCATGCGTCCTGCACCAACGAGGTGTGCGCGGAGGGTGTTCCAGCAGCCCGGGAGGAGAAGCAGGCCGTCAATTTAAGCGATCTGCCCTGGTACCTGGAGAAGATCAGGAGCCAGAAGGTGCTCTATGTACCGCGGGTCGATGACTTGCCCTCTGAGGCGCAGACGGAAAAGGAACTCTGGCAGGCACATGGCATACGCACTCTGGCAGGGGTGCCGATCTACGTGGCCGAACAGCAGATCGGCCTGCTCGGGTTTGACAGCGTCCATGCGGAGAAATCCTGGGATGACGATACGCTGAACCGGCTCAAGACCGTCGGCGAGATCTTCGGCAGCGCCATTGCCCGCGAGCGCTCCGAAAGGGCGCTGCGCGAAAGCGAGGAGTGGTTCCGGACAATTTTCGAGGCTTCCGCGGTCGGCATGGCGACCTTCTCAGCCGGAAGCAAGATTGATCATGTCAACCCGGCTCTGTGCCGGCTCCTCGGCTACAGCCAGGCCGAGTTGCAACAGCTCACCGTGGCCGATGTGACCCACCCCGAGGACCTCGAGTTGACCGCGCGGCAGATCGACGAGGCCACCGCCGGGCAGCGGCGGCACATCGAAATGGAAAAGCGCTATCTGCGCAAGAACGGATCCACGGTCTGGGGGCAAGTTTCGGTCGCCTACCTGCCCCAGGCGGGGCACGGGCCGATGCGGTCCGTCGCCATGATTCAGGACATCACCGAGCGCAAAGAGGTGGAACGGCGCCTGCAGGAGAGCGAGAAGCGCCTGGCCCTGGCCCTGCAGGTCTCCAACCAGGGGGTCTGGGACTTGAACACCGAGACCGGAGAAACCTATTTCAGCTCCAGGTATTACCAGATGCTCGGTTACGAGTCGGACGAGCTTGAAGCCTCCTATGAATCCTGGGCCGAGTTGCTGCACCCGGATGACCGCGAACAGGCGATTGCCACAGCCGAGGATTTTTTCGACAACGGCCGGAGCTACATGGCCGAGTTCCGCATGCGGACCAAAGACGGCGCGTACCGGCACATCCTTTCCTGCTGCGAGGCGGTCGAGCGTACCAGGGAGGGGCAGCCGCTGCGCCTGCTCGGCACCCACATGGACATCACCGAGCGCGTGGAATACCGGCGGCAACTGTAGAAGAGCCGGGCCAGCCTGGCGGAAGCCCAGCGGATCGCCCGCGTGGGCAGCTGGGATACCGACCTCGAGACCGGCGATATTTTTTGGTCCGACGAGATGTATCGCCTCGTCGGGCAGGAGCCAGCCGCCTTTACGCCTACCGCCGAGCAATTGTTCGAACTCATCCATTCCGATGACCGAGAGGATATGCAGCGGGCTTTTGATCGGGCCCTGACCGGGGAGCGCGCCTATCGGCTCGAGCATCGCGTCATCCTCGCCGACGGCAGCGTCCGGCATTTCGACGTGCAGGGCGAAGTCCAATGCGACGCGGCGGGCAAGCCTGTGCGGATTGTCGGGACGACGCTCGACATCACCGAGCGCAAGGTGGTTGAAGAAGATCTGCAGACCACCCACCGGCGCCTGGCCGACATCATCGACTTCCTCCCCGACGCCACCTTCGTCATCGACCGGGAAAAGCGGGTGGTCGCCTGGAACCGGGCCGTCGAGGAGATGACCGGAGTGCCCAAGGAGGAGGTCCTCGGGCAGGGGGATTATGCCTATGCGCTGCCGTTCTGGGGGGAACGCCGGCCGATCCTGATCGACCTGGTCGAAAGCGACGACCGGGACCTTGAAACCTTCTACGGCGTGGCCAGGACAGAGGACGGCAGGGTCATGGGGGAGGCCTTCCTGCCTCCCGCGGAGAATCGCGCGGGGAAGTATCTCTGGGGAGTCGCCTCGCCCCTGTACGATACCGAGGGGAATGTCATTGGCGCAATCGAGTCGATCCGGGACATCTCCAAACGCAAGCTGGCCGTAGAGGCGGTGCGGGAGAGTGAAAGAAGGCTCGCCACGCTGATGGCCAACCTCCCGGGGATGGCTTACCGCTGTAGGAACGACCGCGCCTGGACAATGGATTTTGTCAGCGAGGGCTGCCGCGACCTGACCGGTTATCTGCCCGAAGACCTGCTCGACAGTCATAAGGTGTCTTATGCTCACATCATTCACCCGGATGACCGGGAAAGGGTGTGGCATATGATCAAGGCTTCCCTTGTGAAGAAACGGCCCTTTCAGTTGGAATATCGCATCCGCACCGCCGGGGGAAAGCAGCGGTGGGTTGCAGAGTTGGGAAGAGGCATATTTTCCGAAGGCGGGGAGATGCTCTTTCTCGAAGGGATTATCACGGACATCACGGAGCGCAAGCAGGTCGAAGAATCCCTGCGCCGCAGCGAAGGGGAGTTCAAAAGGGTTTCGCAAGAGTTTCGTACCCTGCTCGACGGCATCCCCGACGTGATCGTCCTCCTTTCTCCCGACCTGGAAGTTGTCTGGGCCAACCAGGCGGCCGCGGCCCTCCGCCCATCCTCCACTGCGTTCCTGAGCGGAGAGACCTGCTACTCGGCATGGCACAACCGCACGACCCCCTGTGGCATCTGCCCTGCCGTCGAAACATTCCGCAGCGGAGAGATCGTGGAGAGGACGTTTGCCAAGGGCGACGGCCGCAGCTGGCACCTCAAAGCGATTCCCCTGAAGGATTCGGCGGGGGGGGTGATCAATGTCATCGAGATTGCCAGCGACATCACCGAACAAGTTCGGCTTCGCGAGGAGGCCGAACGTTCGAGCCGCCTGGCGGCCCTCGGCGAACTGGCCGCCGGGGTGGCCCACTAGATCAACAACCCCAACGCTCTGGTCAGGGTCAACGCCTCGATCCTCGCCAAAGCGGCGCCGGTCGGACTGGAGGCCTTGGAGGAGCGCTACCGGCAGGATGGCGACTTTACTATGGGCGAATGGGCCTATTCGGAACTGCGGGACGAAATCCCGCTCCTCTTATCTGAAATGCTCGACGCCTCCCGCCGCATCGCTCACATCGTCGAGGACATGAAGGACTTCTCCCGCCCGACGAGAGCCCAGCAACTCGGGCCCTTTGACATGAACGAGGCGGTGGAGGCGGCACTGCGTCTTGCCGGCAGTACCGTTCGCAAGGCGACGGACCATTTCGTGGCTGATTATGGCGCGGGGCTGCCCGCGGCGTATGGGGATTTTCAGGGGACGGTCCAGGTGACGGTCAACCTGGTTACCAATGCCTATCATGCACTGCAGGGGAAGGACAGGGGGATTCGCATCAGGACCCGTTTCGACGAAGACCGGAACAGGGTGGTGCTGGAGGTCCGGGACGAGGGGGTCGGGATTGCCCCGGAGGACCTCCCCCGCATCACCGAACCCTTCTACACCTCCCGGCGGGAAGAGGGGGGGAGCGGGCTCGGTCTCTCCATTTCCTCCCGCATTGCCATGGACATGGGCGCCAAGCTTGCCTTTTCCTCGACCGTGGGCAAAGTGACGACGGCGACTCTGGAAGTTCCCGTTTTTCAGGAGAAGGACTGAAGATGAGCAGGAAACTTTTCCCGGATCTGCCGATCCTCCTCGTCGACGACGAGTCGTCCTGGTTGCGCAGTCTCTCGTTGTCCCTCGGGGGTTCCGCAGGGATCAACCACGTCCTCCAGTGCCATGACAGCCGGGATGTGATGGGAATTCTGGCCGGTCAGGAGGTAAGCCTGATTCTTCTCGACCTGACCATGCCCCATCTTTCCGGCCGGGAGCTGTTGATGATGATTGCCGAGGAGCACCCCGAGGTTCCGGTCATCATCCTTACCGGCATGAATACGGTGGAGACCGCCGTCGAGTGCATGAAACGGGGGGCCTTCGACTTCTACGTCAAGACCGGTGAGGAGGAGCGCCTGCTCGCCGGGGTGCGGCGGGCGCTGGACGTCTATGCTCTGCGCCGCGAGAACTCCGCCTTGCGCAGAGTGGATCAAGCGGGCGAACTGGAGAACCCGGAGGCTTTCTCCGCCATCATCACCCGCAGCCCGAAGATGGAGGCGCTCTTCCTCTATGCCGAGGCGGTGGCGCCCAGCGGCGAGCCGGTGCTGATTACCGGCGAAAGCGGCACCGGTAAGGAGCTGATCGCCCGGGCTCTCCACGAGTTGGGGACCCCCGCCGGGCCGTGGGTCGCTGTCAACGCGGCGGGGCTCGACGACCAGGTCTTCTCGGACACCCTCTTCGGCCATACCAGAGGGGCCTTCACCGGGGCGGACAGGGCCCGGCCCGGCATGATAGAGCGGGCGCAGGGGGGCACCCTCTTTCTCGACGAGGTCGGCGATCTGAGCCCGGCCTCCCAGGTCAAGCTCCTGCGCCTGCTGCAGGAAGGGGAATATCTCCCCCTCGGCTCCGACCTTCCGAAGCGGAGCAACGCGCGGATCCTCTGCGCCACCAACCGCGACCTCGCTGCCCGGCAGGACGCGGGCGCCTTCCGGAAAGACCTCTACTTCCGCGTCCGCTCCCACCAGGTGCACCTGCCCCCCCTGCGGGAGCGCACCGAGGACATCCCCCTGCTCCTCGACGCCTTTCTCGATGAGGCGGCCCGGGGGCTCGGCAAGAAGACGCCAACCCCCACTGCCGAGCTTGCCGTTCTCCTCGCCACTCATCATTTCCCCGGCAACGTGCGGGAGCTGCGGGCCATGGTCTACGACGCGGTGAGCCTGCACCGTACCAAAGTCCTTTCGATGGAGTCTTTTCGCCAGAAGATCGGTCTTACCGCCGGGGAGGGCGTCCTCCCCCCAGCCGCCCTTGTCTTTCCGCAGCGCCTGCCGACCATTGTTGAGACGACCGACCTACTCGTCGGCGAAGCGATGAAACGATCCAAAGGCAACCAGAGTATTGCTGCCGGCCTGCTCGGTATCTCCCAGCAGGCCCTGAGCAAGCGCCTCAAAAAGACCAGCCGCTAGATCTCTCTTTTTGCGCCCCCTTTTCCCCTAAGAGCCACAACCAGGATTGTAAAAGCAGTCCAGGTTGTGGCTCTTCTTTTTAATGAAACGACTCTCCCTTAAGGGGGGCGGGGCCACCTTCCGCGGGAGGTTGCAGGGGGGCGAGGTGCTCGCCTGGGCGTATCATTAAGAAACATCGGGGCCAGTTGCGTCTTTGGTTGTATCTCTTCGGGCGGAACCCCCTCCTCCTGTCCTCCGCATCCCCCCCCAGTTTTCCGCCTTCCGAAGCCTCTCCTCTTTTTTGGCATCATAAATGCTTTTTTTTACCACTCTGTTGGTGCCGGGCCGGATTCCACTTTTCCACCTCTGTCGCGCCGACCAGGAGGGTACTGATGGCCCCAGGGCATGTACTTGTCGTCGATGCGTTCCCCTATCCGGGGAGCGTCAAGACAGTCCTCTTTTTTCTCGACCTCGCTGACTTCCAGGTGACCTATTTCAGGGGGCTGGAGGAGGCGGTGAACTGGATATCCCTTTGTCGGGAGGACTCGACCGGTGCCCATCTGCTGGTGATCAGTCAGGCCTCTCTGGCCGAGGAGAATGCCCTGTTGTATGAGCAGGTCGAGAGAGTTGCACAAACACTCCCGGTAATTGCCGTGAAACTGCCCGAAGGGGAGGAGCCCCATGCGGGCCCTGATCGTTTCGAGGCTGTTCCCAGCGTCAGGCCCTGCCGACCCGATGAATTCCTCGCATGCGTGAAGCGATGTTTCGAAAACAGCTCCCGGTCATAGGAACGAGAGAAGGATATAAGAGTGTCGAGCAGGGAAAAGAAGAGAGTCCTCATCGTCGATGACCAGCCGGAGATACGGCGCCTGGCCGGGTTCGCCTTTACCGCCCCGGAGGTGTGCCTTTTCCATGCCGAAGACGGAAGCGGGGCGATCGAGGAGGCGAGAAGGAAAAAGCCCGACCTGGTCGTTCTCGATGTCATGATGCCGGAAAAAGACGGTTTCGAGGTCGCCCGGATCCTGAAAGACGATCCCGCAACCTCGTCGTGCAAGATCATCATCATGACGGCGAAAAGCGGGGAGAACGAAAGGGCGGTGGCTCTCGACTCCGGTGCCGACGATTTTGTCAATAAGCCCTTCAGGATCTCTGAACTGCGGGAGAAGGGGAAGAAGCTGCTGGGTGAACCGGATGGGTGGGACTGAACCGCGGTGATATCTCAAGACATCCACATCCTCCTCGTCGAAGATTCGGCCAGCCAGGCCGAGATGATCCGCCAGGCGGTCGAATCGTGCGGGACCCAACCGATGCGGGTCAGTGTCGCGACCTCTCTTGCGCAGGCCCGTTCCCGCCTTGCCGATTCGGTCCCCGACCTGGTCATTGCCGATCTGGTGCTGCCCGACGGGAGGGGGACGAAGCTTCTGCCCGAAGACCCCGACCAGGCGCCCTATCCGGTCGTGATCCTGACCGGGGCCGGCGATGAAGCGGAGGCCGTTCAGGCGATGAGGGACGGGGCCCTCGACTACGTCGTCAAGAGCGAAAACACCCTGGCGGAGTTGCCCGCCATCGTCGCCCGCACCATGGGCCGGTGGCTCCTCAAGCTCCAGGACCGCAGGGCCCGGGAAGAGTCCCGCAAGGATAAGGAGTTCCTCCAGGCGGTGATCGACGGGGTCCAGGACCCGATCATGGTCATCGCTCCCGATTTCCGCGTTCTTCTGATGAACGCGGCGGCGGCCGCCCACCTCCCCGAATCGACCCCGTCCGACGGGGATCTTTTCTGCTACCAGGTTTCCCACCATTCTCAGCACCCCTGCCATGGGGAGGCCCATCCCTGTCCCCTTGACACGGTCCGCAAGAGCGGGGAGGCGGCCCGGGTAATCCATCACCACTTTTTAGGCGACGGCGAGCGGCGGATTTTCGAAGTGGAGGCCTCCCCCCTGTGGAACGATGACGGCACCCTGCGGGGGGTCATCGAGTCTTCTCGCGACATTACTGAACGCCTTCAGGTGGAAGCCCTTCTCGAGGAAAACGACAAGTGGCTGCAGCATCTGGCCTTTCACGACCCCCTGACCGGCCTGCCCAACCGGGCCCTCCTCCGGGACCGCTTGAAGCAGGCAATGGGCAAGGCGCGCCGCCAGGAGCGGAAGGTCGCCCTCCTCTTTCTCGACCTCGACCGGTTCAAGAACATCAACGATTCCCTCGGGCATCCCGCCGGAGACCGGTTGCTGATGAAGGTTGCCGAACGCCTGCGGGGGTGCGTCCGCGAGGCCGACACGGTCGCCCGGCAGGGCGGTGACGAATTCCTCGTCGTTCTCGAGGGGGTCGAGAACGCAGGGGGGGCAGCTGAGGTGGCCCGGAAGATCCTGCGGGCGTTGGCCGGGGAGTTCGTCCTGGAGGGGCACAAGCTTTTCATTACCACGAGCATCGGAATCAGTCTCTTCCCTGATGACGGGGAGAGCCTGGACGCCCTGCTGAAAAACTCCGATATCGCCATGTACCATGCCAAGGCCCAGGGGCGGAACACGTACCAGTTTTACGCCCCGACCCTGAACGTTCGAACCGAGGAGTCGCTGGTGATGGAGGCAAGTCTCCGCGCGGGTCTGGAGGAAGACCAGTTCCTGCTCCACTACCAGCCGCAGCACGACCTGGAGACGGGCGCGATCGTCGGCGTGGAGGCGCTGCTTCGCTGGGAGCACTCGACTCGGGGCCTTGTCCCCCCGGGCGATTTCATCCCCCTGGCCGAAGAGACGGGCCTGATCGTCCCCCTCGGTGAGTGGGTGCTGGAACGCGCCTGCAGCCAGGCCAGGGCCTGGCAGGACGCCGGTTCGCCGCCCGTCAGAATGGCAGTCAATATCTCCCCCCGCCAGTTTCGCGGGGCTCGCTTCGTCGAGCGGGTCGAGCGCGTCCTCGGACAGACGGGACTCGACCCCGAGCTGCTGGAACTGGAGATCACCGAAGGGCTCCTCATGGAGGACGTGCAGGGGGCCATCGCGACCCTCGGTGCCCTCAAGGCGATGGGGGTGCACCTTTCGATCGACGACTTCGGAACGGGCTACTCGTCCCTCAGCTACCTGAAGCGCTTTCCCATATCCAAACTGAAAATCGACCGTTCTTTCGTGGCAGAGATCGCCGTCAACCCGGACGACGCTGCGATCGCCGCGTCGATTATCGCCCTTGCGCGTAATCTGAGGCTCGATGTGATCGCCGAGGGGGTGGAGACGAAGGAGCAGGTGGGGGTGCTGCTTGAGAAGGGGTGCCGGCAGGGGCAGGGGTTTCTCTTCTGCCGGCCTCTGCCGGCCGGGGAGGTCGCGGGCCTGATGACCGCGGAGGTCGCGGCGGGGATCTGACGGGGCCTCGGGCGGGGCTTTCCGAGAAAAAATCCTTCAGTCGGCCATCTCTACCCAGAAGGTGCAGCCCCCGCCGGGGGTTTCCTTCACCCAGGCCCGGCCCTCGTGGAGCCGGGCTATTTTCTGCACGATGGAAAGGCCGATGCCGGTTCCCGGCTGCCCGTCCCCCGTCGTGCCCCGGAAGAAGGGCTCGAAAATGCGGTCCCGCTCAGCCTCGGGGATGCCCCGGCCGTGGTCGCGGACGAAATAGCGGACCCGGCCGTCGCTGCGGGTCCCGCCGATCTCGATACCGTTCCCACCCTCAACGCCGTAACGCAGGGCGTTTCCGATCAGGTTCTCGAAGATCTGCTGGAGGAGGGTTTTCGGAATCCGCGCCGCCGGCAGGCTCTTCGTTTCGATCCTGGCGCCCGCCTGGGCGATGCGGCTGCCGAGCCGGGTCAGGACCTCCCGCACCACTTCCTCCGCGTCGACCGGCTCGGCGGGCCGCTCCAGCCTGCCCACTTTGGCCAGGCCGAGCAGGTCTTCCATCAGGGCCATCATCTTGCGCCCCTCGGCCGTGATCGTCTTCAGTAGGCCAAGCCCTTCGGCATCGAGCCGGTCCCGGTATCTCTCCTGCAACACCTCGGCGAAGCCGATGATCGGGGTGAGGGGGGTGCGCAGGTCGTGGGAGACGGTGTAGGCGAAGGCCTCCAGCTCCCGGTTTGCCTCCTTCAGCCTCTCCTCGGCGGCTCTGCGCTGGCTGATGTTGAAGACGATGCTGATGGAGGTCTGCAGGCAGCCCTGCTCATCGAAGACCTTGGTGGTGGAGAGATCGCCCCAGAAAACGCTGCCGTCGCTGCGCACGTAGCGCTTTTCCATGCGGAAGGTGGGTCGTATGCCGGACAGAGCCTCGTCGAGGACTTTCCGGCTCTCCTCCCGGTCCTCGGGATGGGTGAATTCGAGGGGCGAGTGGCCGATGACTTCCTCCCGGCTGCGGCCGAGCATCTCCAGCCAGCGGTCGTTCACCTCAATCATGAGCCCCTTCTCGTTGGTGGCGACCACCCCGGCGGCCATGTTGTCGAACATCGCCCGGATCCGGTTCTCGCTGAGGCGCTGGGCCTCCTCGGCGTGCTTGCGCTCGGTGATGTCCCGGCCTTCGGGAACGAGCAGGACCACCCGGCCGTCCTCGTCCCGGACCGGCTGGATGGAGATGTCGAGGTGGAAATGCTTTCCCCGCGGCGAGGGGTGGGAGGACTCGAAGCGTGCGAATTCCCCTCCGGCGGCCTTTTCGATGGCCTTCCGCAGCCGCTGCTGAAGCTCGGGGGAGTGGGTCCACCAGACTGTCTCCCAGAAGGGTCTGCCGAGGACATCGTCCGGTTCTGCGCCGATGGCCTTCAGGGCCGTCCGGTTGATCTTGATGAGCGTCCCGTCCGGTTCAAGCAGGCCCATGTACTGGTAGGCCCGGTCGAAAATGACCCCGAGCAGCCGTTCGTTTTCCTTCAGGGCGACCTCGGCCCGACGCCTTCGGGTGACGTGGCCCCATTCCCGTACCGCCCGGTCGATGATCTGCCCCATGTTCGCGAGGGTCTGGGGCGATTTGACCACGTAGTCCAGGGCGCCGGCCTTGAGGGTCTCCACCGCAGCTTCCTCGCTCCCCTGGCCGGTGAGGATCACCACGGGGCAGGGCAGGGGGTGGGGGCAGTTCTGCAGCAGGTCCGATCCCCGGCCGTCGGGCAGGTGCATGTCGATGACGGCCAGGTCGGGGGGGAATGAGGCGATCAGTCTCTGGGCCTCGGCCAGGCCTCTCGCCTCGGTCAGGGCAACGGGACGGGGTCCCTTCGCCAGGGCGCCGCGGATAAGGTCCGTGTGGGTGGGGGAGTCCTCGACGAGGAGGATGCGCAGGGGAGGATTGGGAGGGTCAGTATTCATGGTTTTGAGATGATAAATGAAAAAGCCTGAACCATCAATGCTTTTGTGGGGATGAAGAGATGCCCGCTAAAGGTTCGTGGGGGGCAAAGGTCCTTTCCGCCCGAAACATTTCGCGGTATATTGAAAAGCGTTGTGCAGCCGAGCGGGGGAGATTCAGTGAGGGAGGTGTCGTCATGGCCGAGGTGGAGTGGGATCCGATGAGCGAACTGTCCGCGATGCAGGAGCAGATGAACCGGCTGTTCGAGATGAGCCGCAGCCGGGCCTCGGGCGAGCCTCAGGAAGAGGGGATCTGGCAGCCGCCGGTGGACATCTACGAGGATGAGCACGAGGTGGTGGTCAAGATGGAACTGCCCGAGGTACAACAACGGGACATCGACGTTCACATCGAGGACCAACTGCTGATCATCGAGGGAGAGCGCAAACTGGAGCGGGAGGAGAACAAGCTAAACTACCACCGTATCGAGCGGTGCTACGGCCCTTTCCGCCGGTCCTTCTCTCTGCCGGCTACGGTGTCTCAGGACCGGGTTCGCGCCAACTGCGAAATGGGGGTGCTCAAGGTGGTCCTCCCCAAAAAGGCCGTGCCCGATCCCCGGCAGATCGAGGTGAAGTGATTCGAGGTCTGTGTTAGAAGGGCGGGGACGCATCCCCGCCTTTTTTTATGCCTTCGCGCCCGATGCCGCCGGCAGTTCTTCCTGCTCCCCGCCGCGCAGATAGATGCTGCGGCTGGGGAAGGCGATCTCCATCCCCAGCCCGTCGATAATGTCCATGATCCTCAGGCAGACGTCCTGTCGGGCCTCGAGGTATTCTCCCCAGACCGTTGTCGTGGTGAAGCAGTAGACGAGGATGTCGAGAGAGCTGGGGCCGAAGTCGGTGAAGTTGACCAGCATGAACTCCTGGTGGATCGCCGGGTGTTCCTTCAGCATGGCGCGGATGTCGTCCACCGCCCGGCGCATCTGCGCCGGGGAACTCTCGTAGGTGACGCCGACGGTCATCTTGATGCGCCGCTTCGGCATGCGGCTGAAGTTGTTGATTTCCGTGTTGGCGATGACGTTGTTGGGGACGCTGATCAGGGTCTTGGAAAAGGTGCGGATCTTTGTGGAGCGGAAGCCGACCTCCTCCACGACTCCCTCCATCTCGCCGGCCTTGATCCAGTCGCCGATGTGGAAGGGGCGGTCCAGGATGATCATGATCGAGCCGAAGATGTTGGAGAGGGTGTCCTTGGCGGCGAGAGCGACGGCGAGGCCGCCGATGCCGAGGGAGGCGAGCAGGCCGCTGATCGAGTAGCCGAGGTTCTGGACTGTCATGATGAAGGCCAGAAAGACAATGAAGACCCGCAGGCTCTTGCGGATGAAGGGGAGCAGGTGGTCGTCCAGGGTCGACTCGGTGCGGGTTACCCACTGGGCGAGGTAGGCCTCGAGCAGGGCGACCATGTTTAAGAGGAACCAGGCGACGTCGAAGGTGACCAGGACCTTGAGGACCGCGCCGGCGAAGCGGTGCAGATCCATCGGCTCGCTCGGCAGATGCAGCACCTGGACCGCCACGAACAATCCGGCGATCACCACCATGAACCCGGCCGGGTTTTTCACCCCTTGCAAAAACTGGTCGTCGTAGCGGTTGGATGTCTTCTGCGCCAGGGGGGCGACCACCCGGTCGTAGAAGTGGGAAAAGACCCTTTTCAGGACAAGGGAAAGGATGAGGATGGCGAAGGCGGCGGCGAAGCGGCCGAGGCTGATGCCGAGAAAGGTCTCCCGCAGCAGCGTCTCAAGGGTGTCCATGCATTGTCCTCCTGGGAACCGGTTGCCCATCTATTAGCAAAATCGGGCAATTATGGCAAGGGTGGCGTGACGGGCCGGGCTGGCGGCGGCCTCCATTTCTGCTAGAATTTGATTCGGAACCGGCAGAAAGACTGGTGATATCCCCCCTTCGCCTCCCTTTCGAAAGGATGGGACATGAAATGGACCGGAAAGGACAGCCTGAAGACCCGCCGCAGCCTGAGCGCGGGGGACAGGGAATACGACTACTTCAGCCTGGAGGCCGCGTCAAAGGCGGGGCTCGGCGACCTGTCCCGACTCCCCTTCACCCTGCGGGTGCTGCTGGAGAACCTGCTGCGCTTCGAGGACGGGGAGACGGTGACGGTGGAGGACGTCCGCGCCGTGGCCGACTGGCTGGTGGAACGGCGCTCCGACCACGAGATCGCCTTCCGCCCGGCGCGGGTGCTGATGCAGGACTTCACCGGGGTGCCGGCGGTGGTCGATCTTGCGGCGATGCGCGACGCGGTGGCGAGGGCCGGCGGCGACCCGCGGATGATCAACCCGCAGATCCCCGTCGACCTGGTCATCGATCACTCGGTGATGGTCGACAAGTACGCCATGCCCGAAGCGTTCGCTCATAACGTCGAGAGGGAGATGGAGCGCAACCGCGAGCGCTACGCCTTTCTGCGCTGGGGCCAGCTCGCCTTCGACAATTTCCGCGTCGTCCCTCCGGGGACCGGCATCTGCCACCAGGTCAACCTCGAGTACCTCGCCCGCACCGTCTGGTGCGAGGAGCGCGAGGGCAGGAGTCTCGCCTATCCCGACACCCTGGTCGGCACCGACAGCCACACGACGATGATCAACGGCCTGGCCGTGCTCGGCTGGGGGGTCGGCGGGATCGAGGCCGAGGCGGCGATGCTCGGCCAGCCGGTCTCGATGATCATCCCCGAGGTGGTCGGTTTCCGCATGACCGGCGCCCTTCGCGAGGGGGTCACCGCCACCGACCTGGTGCTGACGGTGACCGAGATGCTGCGCTCCTTCGGGGTGGTCGGCAAGTTCGTTGAATTCTTCGGGACCGGTCTCGGCCGGCTGCCACTGGCCGACCGGGCGACCATCGGCAACATGTCGCCCGAGTACGGCGCCACCTGCGGCTGGTTTCCCGTCGACGGGGTGACCCTCGACTACCTGCGCCTTTCCGGCCGCGACGACGCCACCGTCGCCCTGGTCGAAGCCTATGCCAGGGCGCAGGGCCTGTGGCGCTCCGACGACACACCTGATCCCCATTTCACGGACGTGGTGGAACTCGACCTCTCCACGGTCAAGCCGAGCCTGGCCGGCCCGAAAAGGCCCCAGGACCGGGTTGACCTCGAGACGATGAAACAGGCCACCGAAGCGGCGATCCCGGAGGGCGATGGCGATAAAAGCGTGCCGGTCGCCGGCTCCGATTACCGTCTCAAACAGGGGGACGTGGTAATCTCGGCGATCACTTCCTGCACCAACACCTCCAACCCGGCGGTGATGATGGGTGCGGGGCTGCTCGCCAAAAAGGCGGTGGAGAAAGGGCTGAGGCGCAAGCCGTGGGTCAAGACCTCCATGGCGCCCGGCTCCAAAGTGGTCACCGACTACCTCGAGAAGGCCGGCCTGCAGGGCTATCTCGACCGGCTCGGCTACAACGTGGTCGGCTACGGCTGCACCACCTGCATCGGCAACTCGGGCCCCCTGAACGGCCCTGTCGCCGACGCCATCGCCGAGGGCGACCTGACGGTCTGCTCGGTCCTCTCCGGCAACCGCAACTTCGAGGGGCGCGTTCATTCCCAGACCCGGGCCAACTGGCTCGCCTCGCCCCCGCTGGTCGTCGCCTTCGGCCTGGCCGGCACCACGCGCATCGACCTGACCCGCGAGCCCCTCGGACAGGACCCGGAGGGCAGCGACGTCTACCTGCGGGACATCTGGCCGAGCGATGCCGAGATCGCCGAACTGGTGAAACTCGTCTCGGCGGGCATGTTCCGCGAGAAGTACGCCGACGTCTTCAGCGGGGAGGAAAGCTGGCGCACCCTGCCGGTGCCCGAGGGCGAGACCTACGCCTGGGAGCCGGAGTCGACCTACGTCAAGGAGCCGTCCTTTTTCGCCCTCAGGGAGCCTTCTGAAGCCGGCCTGACGGGCTTCGCCGGCGCGCGCGTCCTGGCCCTGCTCGGCGACTCAATTACCACCGACCACATCTCGCCGGCCGGGGCGATCCTGGCGAGCAGCCCGGCCGGGGTCTACCTGCGGGAGCGGGGCATCGGCCCCGCCGATTTCAATTCCTACGGGTCGCGGCGGGGCAACCACGAGGTGATGATGAGGGGCACTTTTGCCAACATCCGCCTGCGCAACGAGATGGTGCCGGGGACGGAGGGGGGCATGACCCGGCATATCCCCAGCGGCGAGGAGATGAGCATTTTCGACGCGGCGATGCACTATGCGCAGGAGGAAAAGCCCCTTGTGATCGTCGCCGGTAAGGAATACGGCACCGGTTCCAGCCGCGACTGGGCCGCTAAGGGGACGCTGCTGTTGGGGGTGAAAGCTGTTCTCGCCGAGAGCTTCGAGCGGATCCACCGCTCCAACCTCATCGGCATGAGGGTGCTCCCGCTGCAGTTCCGAAAAGGGGAGAGCCGCAAAACCCTTGCCCTCGACGGAAGCGAGACCTTCGACCTGGCCGGTCAGGACGGCCCGCTCCTGCCGGGGCAGGATCTGCGCCTGAACATCTTCCGGACCGACGGCCGCAGCGAGGAGATCACCGTCACCTGTCGCCTCGACACCGCCAACGAGATCGCCTACTACCGCTACGGGGGAATCCTCAATTACGTTCTTTACAGGCTGCTGAAGGGAGGCGTTTAGCAAAGGCGGGCGGGCTGCGCCGAAATCTCGAAGCGGGAGGACGGCCAACGGGATTGCCGGCTTTTCCCCGGCATGCGAAACGCAAAGCCCTGCCGCGCCGGCAGGGCTTTGCTATCTTTTCCACAGGCCGGTGCCTTCCTTTCGGGCCTGCGCCTCGGCCCGGAGAAAGTCGTCCTTGAGGCGGAAGCCGAAGCGCCGGTAGACCACGGCCAGCCCCTTTTGGAGCAGCAGGCGGTTGAGCAGGCGGCCGTCTGGGAGGGTTACGTAGGCGAGAAGACGGTCGTGACGGTCGCGCTTTTCCCGGTCGAATTCGAGGCGGACGGTATTCCCCTTGGCGGTGGCGATGTTGAACTGCAGGGCCTGCCGGTAGCCCCGGCGCAGGGTTTCGGAAGAGATGTCGAACTTCTCCCGGAAGAAGCGGTCGCGGCCGGAAGCTTCACGCTCCGGGGTGTCGATGCCGATCAGGCGCACCTTTCCGGCACCCTCCACCTCCAGGGTGTCGCCGTCGTAGACCCAGGTGACCCTGCCGGTGATCTGTTCGGTGTCGGCCCCGGCGCAGCCGGCGAGCAGGAGAAGGGCGAGGAGAAGGGCGAGGAGAAAGAGGATAAGCGGGGTGATGGACGGGGCAGGGTGGGGGAGGGGCGGTCGGGGCGATTTCATCCCCGCCCCCACATCATGCGGGTGAAGAGGCCGGTGAAAAACCCCCAAATGCCGTTGAACATCAGGACGAAGAGGGGGGTGAGGGCGCCCAGGCCGAGGCCGAGGGTGCCGAAGGGGGTGTGGTAGGGGAAGACGTAGTAGAGTTGCACCGCAGAGGGGAGCAGGCTGATCCAGAGGCCCTTGCGAACCCAGCGGCGCCGGTGGCGCGGGGAGGCGACGACGAAGAAGTAGGCCAGTCCCCACACGCCGCCCCAGACCAGGCGCGGGTAGAGCCAGGTCTTGGTGAGTTCGGGGGTCATGGCCACCCCGGCGGTGGTGGTCAGCCCCCAGCTTCCGGCGAGCCAGGCGGCCAGGCTGTTGGCCAGGGCGCCGAGAAGTCCGGCAAAGAAGCAGACGGCAAACAGAGCACCCTTACGCTGCATGTCCCCTCCCAGGTGAAAACAGTGCAATGCATCTGTGTATCTCTTATCCCGCCCGGCCCCCCCCGGCGTGCTTCCCGGAGCGGTCAGGCGAGGGTTTCGTTCATGCTCCCGGTGCGGTAGCCCTCCAGGTCAACCGAGACGTAGGCGAAGCCGGCTTCCTTGAAATCCCGAACCAGTTTCGCTCGCAAGGATTCCTCAAGGAGCCGGGGCATCTCCTCGGCGCAGACCTCGATGCGGGCCGAATCGCCGTGGGAGCGGACCCGGTAGTTGGCGAAGCCCATCGCCCTCAGAAGGTCCTCGCAGCGCTCCACCCGGGCCAGCCCCGCTTGGGACAGGGGGGTTCCGTAGGGGAAGCGGGACGCCAGGCAGGCGAAGGGCTGTTTGTCTTGGGTGGGGAGATCCATCCGGCGGCTGAGGGCGCGAATCTCCTCTTTGCACAGGGCGGCTTCGAGCAGGGGGGAACGGACTCCCAGTTCACGAACGGCCTCGTGCCCGGGGCGGTAGTCTTCGAGGTCGTCCGTGTTGGAGCCGTCGACAAGGACTGCATCTCCGTTCTGCCGGGCCGTCTCCAGCAAACGGGTGAAAAGGGTCCGTTTGCAGTGATAGCAGCGTCGGGGGCCGTTCTCTACCAGCCCGGGCTCTTTCAGCCAGGGGATCTCCACCAGGACCTGGCGAACTCCAAGAGTGGATGCCAGGGCCCGGCTCTCCTCGAGTTCCCAGCGGGGGAAGAGGGGAGAGACCGCAGTGAGGGCCAGGACGTTTCCAGGGCCGAGTTCTCCCCGTGCGGCCCCCAGTAAAAAGCTGGAGTCGAGTCCCCCGGAAAAGGCGACCGCCACCCGGGTCATCTCGGCCAGGGCCGTGCCGAGCTTTTGAGCCTTGGCGGCGAGGGGCGTGCCGGTCAATGCGCGTCTCTTCTCCGAGAGGGGGATGGAGCCAACTCCATCCCCGGGGGAAAATCAGTCGTATATGCCCGTCGACAGGTAGCGCTCGCCGGTGTCGCAGAGGACGGTGACCAGGTTCTTGCCGGGGCCGAGGTCCTTGGCCACCTTGAGTGCGGCGAAAATGTTGGCGCCGGCGGAGATGCCGGTGAAAATGCCCTCCTCCCTGGCCAGGCGGCGGGCGGTGCTCATCGCCTCGTCGTTGGTGACGGTGATGACTTCCCCGTAGATCGTCGTGTCGAGGACGTCGGGCACGAATCCGGCCCCGATGCCCTGGATCTGATGGGGCCCCGGGTCTCCGCCGGAGAGGACGGGGGAGTCGGCGGGTTCCACGGCGACGATGCGGACCGCCGGGTTGTGGGCCTTGAGGACGTGGCCCACCCCGGTGATGGTGCCGCCGGTGCCTACCCCCGCGACGAAGGCGTCCACCTTGCCGTCCAGGGCCTGGAGGATCTCCGGGCCGGTGGTCTGCTCGTGGACGCGGGGGTTGGCGGGGTTCTTGAACTGCTGGGGCAGGTAACACATTTTCTTGCGGACGATCTCCTCGGCCGCATCGATGGCGCCGCGCATGCCCTGGGAACCTGGCGTTAGGACCAGTTCCGCCCCGTAGGCCCCGAGAAGCCTGCGGCGCTCCTGGCTCATGGTGTCGGGCATTGTCAGAACCAGTTTGTAGCCCTTGACGGCGCAGACCAGGGAGAGGCCGATCCCGGTGTTGCCGCTGGTCGGCTCGACAATTGTGTCGCCCGGCTTGAGAAGACCGTCCTTCTCCGCCTGCTCGATCATGGCGAGGGCGATGCGGTCCTTGATGCTGCCACCGGGGTTGGTTCCCTCCATTTTGCCCCATACGGTGGCAGATCCCTCCTCGGTAAGGGCGTTGAGCCGCACGAGGGGGGTGTTGCCTACCTGGCCGATGGAATTGTCACTGATGGTGGTCGGCATGAGAACCTCTCTTTAAAAAGTTGAGTCCGGTTCGGGTGGGGCGCCCAGGCCTGAGGGCGCGGTCGGAGATGTGGGCTAAATGAAATACATGAAGCGGTGATCCAGTTCCTTTTCCAGCCCCAGCCCTTTCGCATCCTCGCAGAGATCCTTGAGGGTGATCTTTTCAAAATACTCGTTGAGGCGGCGACTGGCCTCGACCCAGATCTTCTGGGTCACGCACTGGTTGATGAAGTCGCACTGGCTCTTGCAGTCCTCCGGGGCCTTGGCACACTCAACCAGGGCCAACTCGCCCTCGGCCGCCAGGATGATCTCCTGGACCGTGATCTCGTCCGGTTTTTTTGCCAGGAAGTAGCCCCCCTGCGGGCCCCGCTTGCTCTTCAGCAGACCGCCTTTCTTCAGGTCCTGAAAGATCTGCTCCAGGTAGCGGGGCGAGATCTCCTGGCGGCGGGAGATGTCTTTGATCTGGGACGGGAGGGTGCCCGAATGGTAAGCCATGTCAAAGAGTGCACGAACCCCGTAGCGGCCTTTGGTCGATAGTTTCATAGGTAATAATCCTCCAAACTGTTCGTTTTGGTATTATTTAAAAGTCCACGAAAGGTGTCAAGAATTATTTAACGTTTTCCTTGAGAATCTCGCCTTTTGGATTAAAGTTGAAGACAGATTTTACTTCGGAGGCAGGATATGACGGCGTCGATTTGTCCCCCGGTTCACTCCTCGTCCCTCGCTCCCGCCTGGGTGACCTTCAAACTGCACTCGGGGCGGCCGGCGGTTGTGGCTGCCGCCTGGGTGGGACTTGTCGGGACCCGTCCCGTCATGCTTTCGGCGGGAATCAGGCCCGGGACGACGGTCGATCCCCTTTGGAGGGGAGAGCCCTTCGCCCTCAACTTTCCCGGCCGCGACTGGCCGGGGGATCCTTCCTTGGAGGGGAGTTGCCCGGCCCGCGGGCCCTGCCCGGTTCCCTCCGATGTGAACTGGTGCACCGGACCCGGCACCGGCGTTCCCCTGCTCGAGGGGTGCCCGGTCCGCCTCGAGTGCCTCGGCGGCACCCTGCACAGCCGGTACGGCCAGCAGGTGCTCTGCGGGGAAGTGGTTTTCCTGCACCTGCCCGATTCTGTCGGTCTGCGCACCCTTCCTTCCGGCCTGGGTCCCTTCGCGCCCTTTGCCTCCGCTGGCCCCTACCCGTGAGTCGCCGGGCGGGTGGCCCTCCGGCCGGAGAGATTTCCTCGGCTAGGGCTTTTCGTTGCTTCGGCAGAGTCCTGTTTGCCCTGCTTTTCCTCCTGCTCGGCACTGCCCTGTCCGCCGCCGAAAACGCCCGCTACCTGCGGGTCGGAGAGCCCTTCCCCGAGGAGCCTCTTCCCATGCCCGACGCCCAGGCCGATCGGGCTTATCTCGGGCTGAGAGGGGGGGAGAGCTTCACCCTCAGCCAGGTCGGGGCCGAACTGGTCCTGGTGGAAATTCTCAATACTCACTGCTCTCATTGCCAGAAGCAGACCCTTCCTTTCAACCGTCTTTTCGAACTCATCGAAAAAGATCCCCGGACCCGGGGGCGCATCAAGATGCTCGCCGTGGCCGTCGGCAACGTGGGGGCGGAAGTGGAGGACTTTCGGGACATCTACGAGGTTCCCTTTCCCGTCCTCGCCGATCCTCGTTTCGCTCTCCACCGGGCCCTGGGGGGAAGCCCGACTCCATTTGCCGCCTATGTCCGGTTCGAACCCGGGGGCGGGGCGGGCCTCGTCGCCGGGACTCACCTCGGCGCCAACAGCCGATACCGGCGCCTGTTCGAAGAGTTGCTGGGATTGCTGGAGCAGGACCTGTCTTTTCTGCGCCGGCGCGGCCCGCAGGGTAATGCGCTCGTTCGCGTGGAGCCGATCGTCTCCGAGGAGGGGATGGAGACCACGGTGCGCGCCGCTTTTGCGACTTTAGGCGCCCCGGTAAAAGCCTTCAGGCGGGTCGCCCTGCCCAGCGGGCGCAGGGTCTATGCCGCCTTCGTCGGAGGGGAGGGCGGGGAACGGCGCTTCTTCGCCGAGGCGATCAGCCGGCCCTCGGTCTGCGATCTTTGCCACGACGTGCATTTCGTCTACCTTTTCGACACGGCGGGCGAGGTGCTCGGCTTCATCCCCCTGCTGTTGACCAAGTACGGCAACGTTCACTGGGACGATTCCGATATCGCAAAGCTCCGCGGGCGAATGGTGGGCCAGAGCCTGAACCGGCCTCCGCTCTTCCACCCCGAGGTCGATGCCGTGACCACGGCGACCATCACCTCCGCCCTAATTTTCGACAGCTTGGGCCAGGGGAGGAAACTGCTGGCCGAGTTGCGCCAGGAGGGCTTGCTTTGATTTGCGGTCGAAAGGGTTTTCGCCTGTAAATCAAGGCATTGGTGGTATAATTGCGTCAGGTTGGGTGTTCTTTCGAACGAATGGAGGCTCAAAATGACGACCTTGACCAAGATCGAAGGAGTGGGCGAATCATACGCCCAGAAGCTCAGGAAAGCAGGCATCCTGTCCACCGAGGCCCTGCTTGATAGGGGGGCTTCCCGGCACGGACGCAAGGAAATTGCAGAAAAATCGGGACTTTCCGAATCGATGATCCTGCATTGGGTCAACATCGTGGACCTGTTTCGGATCAAGGGGGTCAGCGAGGAATATGCCGACCTTCTGGAGGCGGCGGGAGTCGATACCGTTCCCGAACTGGGCCAACGCAACGCAGAGCATCTGTTCCAGAAACTGCAGGCGATCAACCAAGAGAAGAAACTGGTGCGGCGGCTGCCGACCCAGGGCCAGGTAGAGGACTGGATTCATCAGGCCCAGAACCTGCCCCGTCGGATCACCCATTAATCGAGGCGCTGTCTTCACCGAACATGCAACGCGCCACCCAACCATCCCCCTGATTGCACATCAGACGCCGGCCGAAAGGGCGGCGTTTTTCTTTTGAAAGACACCCGCGAACGAGGTTGTGGGCAACCGGGGCACTTTTAAGCCAGCCGGACCATTACCGCCGCCCGCAGGAGGGGAAACGAAGAAGTCGTTTGGCTCGGAAAAGGGAAAGGCAGCCCTCCCTGCAACAGGGGGGGGCTGCCTTGAGGTTCCTTCTTCTCTCTTCGGGGCGGGTCAGGCGACTTCGACAAGTTCGATTTCGAAAGTCAGGTCCTTGCCCGCAAGGGGGTGATTGGCGTCGAGGGTCACTTTCTCTTCGTCGGTGGCCTTGACTTCCACCACCAGGGGGGGGCCGTCGTTGTTGGGGATCTCGAAGTGCTGCCCGACTTCGGGGGAGACCCCTTCGGGAAACTGGCCGCGCTCGACTTCCATGACCATCTCCTCCCGGTACGGGCCGTAGGCGTTTTCCGACGGGATGGTGACCGTTTTGCTCTCCCCGAGGGACATGCCGAGGACCGCCTCGTCGAAGCCCTGAATCAGCTGGCCTCCGCCGACCTCGAATTCCATCGGGTCGCCCTGTCGAGAGCTGTCGAAGACCGTCCCATCGTCGAGCTTGCCGGTGTAATGGACCTTGGCGGTATCTCCGCTCTTGATCTGAGCCATGAGTTCTCCTTTGGATTCGGGTTGATGTGTTTTTCACCGTAACAAATCCCTATGCAGAATGGGGATTTTTTTCGTAAAGCGGGGTTTCCCCGAGGCTCTTTTTCTAGGCGCCGGAGGGGCTGAAGGCGTCCTGGGTGAATTCCTGGGTGGCCATGTAGTCCTCCACCGTCTCGGCCCGGCGGATCAGTTCGACGCTGCCGTCGATCCGCAGCAGAAGTTCCATCGGGCGCAGGCGGCCGTTGTATTGGAAGCCCATGGCGTGACCGTGGGCGCCGCTGTCGTGGATCGCCAACAGGTCACCCTCGTCGATCGGGGGCAGTTCGCGCTGCACGGCGAACTTGTCGTTGTTCTCGCACAGGGAGCCGACCACGTCGTAGAGCTCGCTTTTGGACGCCCCCTCTTTGCCAATGACGTCGATGTGATGATAGGCCTCGTACAGGGCCGGGCGCATCAGGGCGCTCATGCAGGCGTCGACGCCGATGTACTTGCGATAGGTGTCCTTGTGGTTGATGGCAGCGGTCACCAGGCAGCCGTGGGGGCCGGCCATGTAGCGGCCGCTCTCCATCACCATCGCCGGGGCGTAGCCGTGCTTCGCTTTGAAGGCGTCGAACAGGGCGGTGATCTCCTTGCTCATGGCGTCGACGTCGAGCGGTTGCTGGTCGGGCTGGTAGGGGATGCCGAAGCCGCCGCCGATGTTGACGAACTCGAAGCGGATGCCGAGCTCGGTCTCAACCATCTCGGCGATCTCCAGAACCATGCGGGCGGTTTCGACCATGTAGCTGTAGTCGAGTTCGTTGGAGGCGACCATGGTGTGCAGGCCGAAGCGTTTGGCGCCGCGCTCCTGCGCCCTGCGGTAGGCCTCGACCACCTGTTCGTGGGTGACGCCGTACTTCGCCTCGACCGGGTTGCCGATGATCACGTTGCCGGTGCGCCGCGGGCCCGGGTTGTAGCGGAAGCAGACCAGTTCCGGGAAGTTCGGCACCTTGTCGATAAGGGTGATGTCGTCGAGGTTGAGAATGCAGCCGCCATCCTGCTCGGCGAAGCGGAATTCTTCCTGGTCGGTGTTGTTCGAGGTGAACATGATGTCTTCGGCCTTCGCGCCGAGTTGGCGGCTCATGATCAACTCGGGGATCGACGAGCAGTCGAAGCCGAAGCCCATATCCTTCATGATTTCGAGGATGCGCAGGTTGGGCAGGGCCTTGACCGCGAAGTACTCGCGGAAGCCGTCGATGCCGGAAAAGGCCTTTTTCAGGTTCTCGCCGGTCTCGCGGATGCCGGCCTCGTCGTAGATGTGAAAGGGGGTGCCGTAGTGGGCGGCGATCTCCTCCGCCACTGGAAATAGGCGGTCCTTGAAGCTCTGGGACATGGGCATGGGACGGGTCTCCTGTTCTGGTTTTTGGTTTCAGGTTTTATATTGTAAGAGAAATTGTTCTCTCGAGATCTTTGCGCCTAATGGGGGTGCTGATCCGGGGAGATGAGCCTATCCGCCCGTCCCGTTGAGGGTGATCCGGCGCGTTTCCTTGAAGGTCGAAAGCACGATGTGGGTGCGGGTGCCGCGCACTCCCTTGATCAGGGTGAAGTTCTCGCGCAGCAGTTTGCCGAGGGCTTCGGCGCTGGCAACGCGAACCTTGACCAGGTAGCCGTCCTCTCCGGCGACCTGGTGCACCTCCTGGACCCCGGGGATGGCCGCCAGTTCGCCCGATACGCTGCCGTTGCCGGCGCGGTCGACATCGACCAGGACGAAGGCGGCCAGTTGCTGGCCGAAGTGGCCCGGGTTGAGCCGGACCTCGTAGCCCTCGATGATCCCCCGCTCCTCGAGCTTTCGGATGCGCTCCAGAACTGCCGAGGGGGCCATGCCGACCCGGCGCGCCACTTCGGCGTTGGGAATGCGGGCCTTTTCCTGAAGAATGTGCAGTATCTGCAAGTCGATTTCGTCAAGCATTCGAAAATAACTCCTTGAGGGAGAATGATATTCTTGTTTGAGCTTTCTGTCAAGTCCGTTCGTCAGAAGGCGGGGGTTCCTGGGGACGATTGTTCGGGGCCGGGTTTTCCTGGTCATCACGGGGGATTTCGGCCATCATGGTCCTTCTGGAGGACTGCCATGGCACCACTGACCCTGTTGCGCGTTTTTCTTCCCTTCTCTCTCGGCTACTTCCTCTCCTACTTGTACCGCACGGTCAATGCGGTCATCGCCCCCGACCTGGTGCGCGACGTCGGGCTCGACCCGGCCGGCCTCGGCCTGCTTACCTCCGCCTACTTCCTCTTCTTTGCCGCCTTTCAGCTCCCCCTCGGGGTGCTTCTCGACCGCTTTGGGCCGCGCCGCGTGGAGGCGGCGCTGCTTCTTCTCGCCGCAGTCGGGGCCTTTGTCTTCGCCCGTGCAGAGACCTTCGCCGGTCTGATGCTCGGGCGGGCGCTCATCGGTCTCGGGGTCTCGGCTTGCCTGATGGCCGCCTTCAAGGCCTTCACTCTGTGGTTTCCCCCGGAGCGGCTTCCTCTCGTCAACGGGGTGCAGATGGTCTCCGGCGGCGTCGGCGCCCTGGCCGCAACAGCCCCCGTGGAGTTCGCCCTGCAGGTCACCGACTGGCGCGGGGTGTTCCTGGCCGTTGCCGCCCTGACCCTGCTCGCGGCGATTCTCGTCTTTCTGGTCGTCCCCGAGAAAGAGGGGCCGGGCGTCGGCGAGAGTCTGCGCGAGGCGATTTCGGGGATCGCCACCGTCCTCTCCGACCGCACTTTCCGGCGTATCGCCCCCTGGGCGGTCGCCGGCCAGGCCGCCTACCTCTCCATTCTCGGTCTCTGGTCCGGTCCCTGGCTGCGCGACGTCGCCGGTTACGGGCGGATGGAGGTGGCGGGAACTTTGATGGGGATCTCCCTGGCGATGATCGCCGGCTACTTCTCTTTCGGCGCCCTCGCCGACCGCCTCGGTCGCCGGGGAGTGAAGCCGATGCGCGTCGCGGCGGCCGGCATGGGCGCATTCATGGGGGTACAGTTCCTCCTTGTCCTGCAGCCGGCGGTCGGCACGGTTCCTCTGTGGCTGCTGTTCGGCTTTTGCGGCACCAGCTGCATCCTTCCCTACGCCGCCCTCTCACAGGGTTTCCCCCGGCACCTCGCCGGCCGCGCCAACACCGGCCTCAACCTGCCGGTGTTCGTGGCCGCCTTCGTCGCCCAGTGGGCAATCGGCGCCATCATCGGGCTCTGGCCCGAGACCGCGACCGGTGGGTACGACCCGGCCGGCTACCGTGCCGGGTTCGGGGTGGTGCTGGGGCTGCAGGGGCTGGCGGGGGGGTGGTACTGGGTGAGGGGGAAGGTAGATTCTAGTTCAAAGTGCACCACCTGAGCTAAAAGCAGGACATGACAGGGCTTCTGGTCTTTTCCCTTTCGTATCGGCCTCTCTGCGTTAAAGAGAAACTGATTTTCTTGGTCACCTTCGGTTGGGTTATGTTTCCGAAATAAAAAGGGCGGGTCTCGGACCCGCCCTTCTCATCTCCATGTCCCCATCCATGCTCATCTGCAAGGCGATGGCCGGTATCGCGCCCGTCGGTGATGCCGGTCGTCTTGACCTCCGGCGGTGCGGCGAGCGGGGTCGGGCCGCTGAGACCGGTGGCCCTCTTCGGGGTGTAGTTTATCCCTCCTCCTGGAGTTCGCAGACCTGGTCATCACTCAGCACCGGCTGCTTCTGCAGCCGCTTGTAGTAGAAATTCTGGCCGTACAGCACAGCCGCCGGGTTGTGGCCGGTGACCCGGTCCTTGACCACCAGGGTGGTGACCGGGGCCTCCGAGTTTTTGGCGAAGAGCATGTCGTGGCCTACGCAAAGGCCAACGATGATGTTCATGTCGGTCCCCTCCTGATTGAGGAGCTGGGCCTGGGCGATGGGGTTGCAGGCCGGCTCGAAGGTGCCGGGGCGCACCTTGTGTTCCTCGGCGATGCCAAGCCGGCGTTTGTCGATGCTTCCGGCCTTGCAGCAGACCGAGAAGGGTTCCAGCCCCTGGGCCGAGAGGATGGCGCTGAGGCGCTCGGTTTCATCGAGCAGGCCGATGCAGGTAGCGATACCGATCTTGCGGTAGTTCATGAGCTTGGCCAGGGCGACCGTATCCTCCACCCGGTTCCACCGGGCGTTGACTGCATCGGAGCCTGGCACCGGCTGGTAGCAGAGGCCCTCGACCACGGCGGCGACCCGTGCCAGCTTGGCGTCCTCGTCGTTTCCGGTGTATTTTTGGAAGGAATCGTCGATGATCTCGCTCTTCCGCTCCGAGGGGCAGTAGCCGGGCCGCGGCGGACGGGCTGCCGGGTCGCTCCAGCAGTTGGTGGTGCCCTCCTTCGCCCACATGGCGCTGCAGCGGGAGCAGGCGAGGGGGGTCGTTTTGCCCTTGCTCATGGCGTATTCTCCTGTCGGGGGGGGGAATGATTAACCGAATTCCATTCTGTCTTCTGTTGGGGGAAAAATCAAGGGCGGGGTTTGTCGGGGGCGCTCAGGGGGGAGGGGGTGTGTTTATGGCGGCCTTGCGCCGGGAGGATAACGACCTAGACTTGAAGGTAAAGGGAGGGTCGGCCCATGGGGCCGGCCCTCGTTCACCCGCAGTCAAGGGGAGGTAGCCATGGTCCAGATCGACTTGAACTCCGAGGAACAGAAGATCCTGATCGACACCCTCAACAACGACATCTCCAACCTGGGAATGGAGATCGCCGGCACCGACCTGCTGGACTACCGGGAGATGCTCAAGGAGCGCAGGGAGACCCTCGCCAAGGTCCTGATGGCCTTGCAGTAGATCCTCGATGCCGGGCGGAAGAGGGGATCGTCCTTCTTCGGCCGGCAGGGGTCAGTTCTGTTCCGGCAGGGGAGCGCCGCCCCGGTAGCAGAGCAGGGCCTGGGTCACCACGTCGGCCACGAGGAGCAGTCGTTCCTCCTCGACTCGGTAGGCCTTCACGACGTTCTTGAAGTGGCTGCTGGCGGGCATGAGGGGTTCCAGGCTGTTCGGCAGGCTTTTCAGCCACTTTTCGTTGAAATGGCAGCTTTTGTTTTCCGGGAAAACGGCCAGATAAAAGATGTCGGCCTCGACCAGGTCCTGGAAGAAGTGGGAGCCGTAGGAGAGTTCCGGCATGAGGCCGCCGGCGCTGAAGGCCACCTCGCCCAGGGCGGTGATGTTGCTGATTTCGGAGAAGGTCACCGGAACCCCCAGGTTCGGGGTGGAGGTGCCCCAGCGGCCGGGACCGAGGAGCATCGTGGGGCTCTTTTGGCGGTCGGCGATCCGCTTGTTCAGGCGGCCCACCAGGCGGGCGACCTCGTACTTCTGGGAGAGGGCCAGGCGGGTGTACTCCTCCGGATCCACCCAGATCACCCACTTGAGGGGCTGGGAGATGTTGCCTCCCATGAAATTCCCCTCCGAGCGGATAAGGACGTTTTTCGCCTCGACCCTTTCGGGGATCTGGACCTTTTTCCGCTGGCCCTTGGTCTGGAGGGGGCGGCACTGCAGGACGTTGATCTTGGGGCTGCCGTCGGTGGCGAAGTTGACGGTGAACTCCACGTCCACGGGGTAGCCGTAGGCCGTCTCGATGGTCTTGAGCATGTTGCGGAGCAGGCCGGTGAAGCCCTCGTCGGAGAGCAGTTCGTCGAATGTCAGCAGCCAGACCTCCTGTCCCTTGCGGCCCCGCGCCGCCAGTTTTTGCATCGTTTCACGGTCCTTGATCCCGAACCGCTCCAGGCGCAGGTCGAGCCCGTCGTTGGCCAGGCTCAGAATGGAGACGGTCTGGACGGCGTTGTCCTCGAGATTGATCAGGGCGATGTCTCTCTGGGCAAAGCGGCGGGTGTCCTCGAAGCCTTTGTGGGGCTTTTTCAGGGGGGCGTCGAGGGCGACGATGCGCGGGTAGTCTCCCTCCACCCGGTCAACCGCCCGGGTGCCCAGGCCGTAGACCAGTCGCAGCATCCCCGCCTTCGGGTCCATGTCCTTGTCCCAGACGAAGGTGTTGTGCGACACCCCCACCCCGGCCAGCTCGGGAAAGTAGTAGTGCTTGCGGTAGGCTCCTGAGACCCTTTGGACGAGCAGGGCCATCTGCTCGTCATGTTTGTCCAGGCCCCGCTGGATTCGGTAGGTCAGGGCGTCCTCGCTCATGGTGCTGGCGAAGATCTTGCGCACCGCGTCGGCGAAGGCCTCGTAGCGCTGCTCGAGGGAGCCCTGGCTGGCGCAGAAAAAGCTGTCGTACTTGCCGGCGAAGGCGCTGCCGAAACTGTCCTCCAGCAGGGAACTGGAGCGGACGATGATCGGGTACTGGCCAAAGTATTCGAGCATCTGCCGGAAACCGGTGGCGACCATCTCGGGAAAGGTGCCGTGGAGCATCTTTTCTTTCAGCTCGGCGGCGGCCTCGAAGTAGCCTTCTTCGGTCTTCTGGCGCATGTACAGCTTCCACCAGCCGTTGTGGACGATATACGCGTAGTAGACGTTGGAGCCGACGAAAAAAGAGTCGTGGGTCTCCAGCAGAGTCTGCCAGTCGAGCTGGTGGTCTTTTTCCAGGATCCTTCGTGCCAGCAGCATGCCCACCGTCTTGCCGCCGATGAACCCCGTGCCGACCATGCGCGACTTGATGTTGAGCAGGTCCTCCAGGGAGAGGTGTTCGCGGGCCAGGGAGAGCATCCGCTCCTCGCGCCCGATGAGGTGATGGCAGAGGTGGCCGACCATGGCCTTCTGCTCGTCTTCGGCCGAAGCGCTCCGGTCGAGTTCCTCGGCCTGCAGGAAGAGGCGATGCCAGTGGTCGAGCTGGCGGCTGGCGCTGACCGAGTCGCGGCGGTGGATGTCGGTAAGGAGGTTGGTGGCGTCGTAGCTGTTGGCCAGAGGGGTGAAAACGTCTCCGTCCCTCAGGTGGGGCAGGAACATGGTGGGGGAGTTGCGCTGCCACACCTTGAGGGGGTGGATGTACATGTCTCCGGCACAGTTGTGGACGTCGAGAAGGACCTGGGTCGTCTCCCGGATGCGAGCGATGGTCTTGAAGGCGTGGCGGTCGCGGATGAGGGCGAAGTAGGCGACGGTGTCCAACTCGAACAGGTAGGGGCAGGTGACGCGAAAGAAGTTGCCGATCATGTGGTCGGTGGCCCAGGCGGACAGCAGTTCGGAGAGGCAGTCGAAGACGTAGAAGGTCTCCTTGCCCTCCTCGGTGATGATGGCGTGAATCCGGGTGGCGAAATGCTCGAAGCCCTGGCGGGGGTCGAGTTCGCAGGTGCGCACCCCTTCGATCTCCTCCAGCAGGGGCGCATGCTGACCGAAGCGCATGTAGACGACTTTCCTGCCGTCCTTCAGCGAACTTTCGACGAAGGGGCCGACAAAGTCACGGTAATCGTCGATGGAGTCGACCTTCCAGACCACGTTGTCGCCGATGCGGAGGCCGTCCAGAATGTCGTCCAGTCCCTGAAAGCCGGTCGTTACCCGTGCTGCTGCCATCATCCCGTCTCCTGTCCTTGTAGTGCCGCTTCCCCCGAGCGGGTTCTCGTACCCGCCCGGAAGGAAATCTGATCCCGCTTCATTCTAGCCCTGTTCCCGGGGAAAGCAAAGCCCTCCAAGCGGGTCGCTCGGAGGGCTTTGCTTGCGGGTCAGGCGATCAACATGTGCGTTCTGTTTCCGGTTCTCGCTCTAGATGACGCCCATGGCGACCATGGCGTTGGCCACCTTGATGAAACCGGCGATGTTGGCGCCGACGACGTAGTTGCCCGGTGCGCCGTACTCGAGGGCGGTTTCGTAGCAGTTCTGGTGGATGTTCTTCATGATCTGCTGCAGGCGTTTCTCGGTGTACTCGAAGTCCCAGGAGTCGCGGCTGGCGTTCTGCTGCATCTCCAGGGCCGAGGTGGCCACGCCGCCGGCATTGGCGGCCTTGCCGGGGCCGTAGGCGATGCCGGCCTCGAGGAAGACCTTGACCCCCTCGGGCGTGGTCGGCATGTTGGCCCCTTCGCCGACCGCGATGCAGCCGTTCTTGACCAGCAGGGCGGCGTCCTTGCCGTTGATCTCGTTCTGGGTCGCCGAGGGCATGGCGACCTGGCAGGGGACCTCCCAGATGTTCCCCTTGGCCACGTACTTGGCGTGCTTGCGGTAGCCGGTGTAGTCCTTGATGCGGCGGCGCTCCACTTCCTTGAGCTGCTGGACCAGCTCCAGGTCGATCCCCTTCTCGTCGTAGATGTAGCCGTTGGAGTCGGAGCAGGCGACGACCTTGCCGCCGAGCTGGTTGATCTTCTCGGTGGTGTAGATGGCCACGTTGCCCGAGCCGGAGACCGTGCAGANTCGAAACTGTCCTTGCGGGCCTTGAGCATCTCGTCGACGAAGAAGACCGCGCCGTAGCCGGTGGCCTCGGTGCGTACCAGGGAGCCGCCCCAGTCGAGGCCCTTGCCGGTCAGGATGCCCGCCTCGTAGCGGTTGGTGATACGCTTGTACTGGCCGAACATGTAGCCGATCTCCCGGCCGCCGACGCCGATGTCGCCTGCGGGGACGTCGGTGTATTCTCCGAGGTGGCGGTAGAGCTCGGTCATGAAGCTCTGGCAGAAGCGCATGATCTCGTCATCGGACTTGCCCTTGGGGTCGAAGTCGGAGCCGCCCTTGCCGCCGCCGATGGGCAGGCCGGTCAGGGAGTTCTTGAAAATCTGCTCGAAGCCGAGAAACTTGATGATGCCGAGGTAGACCGAGGGGTGGAAGCGCAGGCCGCCTTTGTAGGGGCCGAGGGCGCTGTTGAATTCGACCCGGAAGCCACGGTTGATCTGCACCTGGTTCTTGTCGTCCTGCCAGGGCACCCGAAAGATGATCTGACGCTCCGGCTCGCAGATCCTCTCGATGATCTTGTGGTGAGTGAACTCGGGGTTCTTCACCAGGACCGGTCCGAGAGATTCGAGAACCTCGCGAACGGCCTGGTGGAATTCGGTCTCGCCGGGGTTGCGCGCCAGGACTTCCTGGAAAATCGGTTCCACTTTTTCGTCGAGTTGGGCAGTCATACAGTCTTCCTCCTGTCTAAAAATTAGTCACCCTTGGAGCTCTGGTCGTTTTTCGTGAAAACGGGTGAGGCCTCTGGGCTGTTTCCCAGGACCTGCTTACAAGTTGGGTGCCATATGTTTAAAAAATA
>NZ_PKUB01000002.1 GCF_002868845.1 Desulfuromonas sp. | reverse complement strand
GGCCACCAAGCACAACCTGAAGGTTTCGTTGCCCGAAGGGCCGCTGATGTTCCGAATGGATGCGGCGAAAATGGAGCAGGTGATGGAAAACCTGCTCAGTAACGCTGCCAAGTTCTCCCCGGCGGGGACCACGGTACTGGTCGCAGGGCAGAGGCAGGAGGATGGGTTTCTGATCAGCGTCGCGGACCAGGGCGTGGGCATGACCCCGGAGCAGGTGGAGCGGGTTTTTGACAAGTTCTACCGGGGCGACGCTTCCAACACGGCGGTGGAGGGGCTCGGGCTGGGGATGTCCATCGCCAGGCATATCGTCGAGGGACATGGCGGGCGGATCCGGGTCGAGAGCAGTTTCGGTCAGGGCACGACGGTGCTGGTGTGGCTTCCCGTGACCTGAGCAGAGGCTCTGTCTCGATCGCCTGCCCTGCGGTTGCCTGGCTCGGAATGTGGATGATGGGAGGCGGTCAAGGGAAGAAAGTGGCAGAGCAGGACCCCGCCCATGCGCACCGGCCCGCCCCGTGGGGAAAGGGACACGGAGGTTCAAGTCAGGCGACAGGGCGAGGCAGGCAACGAACCGGCTCAGAGGTGTTTGTACCAGACGTTCATGCTTTCCAGGTTGCCTGAGATCTGGGTGTTGTGGACCAGGGTGCCCCCAAAGGCGTAGCCGTGCTTTGCGAAGGTGATATTCATGCCGAAGGAGTAGGCGCGGGCGATGGTGTAGGCGGTCTGGATGCCGCTCTGCTTGATGCCCGATTCCATCTGGTCCAACAGGTACGTTGCCAGGCCCGACCCGCGGCACTCCGGCAGGGTCGCAAAGTCGGTCATTTCAGCATTCTTCCCGGCAAAATCGATCTCGGCCGACGACAGGGCGATCAATCTGCTGTCGATCCAGATGCCGTAATACGACAGGTTCTCGTCCATGGTCCGGGCGAGGTAGTCGGGGTCGTGAATGGGGAAGGGGTAGGACGCGAACACCTGCCGGTAGAGTCGGGCCATCTCCTCGACATCGTCCTTTTGCATGACGCGGCAGGCATGCCCTGCCGGCAGCTTCGCGTCGCCGGTTTTCCCCCTTTTCTGCCGGGCAGCCTCTAGAATCTCCGCGACCAGGTCGGGCTGCCCCTCCGCTTCGCGCTCCGGCGAAAAAAATCTGCTCAAAAAGAAGCCGTCTTCTTCGCCCTGGAAAAGGCCCGGCACCCGGGCTTCCTCGACAAAGCCGCTGTCCATGAATGCGGGGCGGGCGAAGGCCGGCGCCTTGACGAAAATCTTGGAATAGCCGTTGGCCCGGGCCAGGGCCACCACGTCGCCGACGATCCCGGGGTAGTCGTTTTTGCCGATTTTCATCACGTAGGCGCGGTCGTTGGCCTTGCCGTGCTGGATCAGCGACTCGCCGATAATCTCCATGGAATCAATCATCTTCTCTGCGCTCCATTCGCTTGTTGTCTTCCGGAGTCAGGGAAATGGTTTGATCGTGGTCGGCCAGCAATTTTTCGATTCCCGTGGGGAGGCATTCCTCGGCCTCGTCCAGATGCAGCTGCAGGTCGCACTGCTCGCACTTGCGGTCGCAGAAAACCGGTTCGTAACTGTCCGGTTCCTGGTAGGTGGTGATGACGCCCTCGTAATTGCGCAGCACCACCTTGTTGGTCGAAAGGGAAATCAGATAGTTCGGGTTGAGGGGGATTTTGCCGCCGCCGCCGGGGGCGTCGATCACGTAGGTCGGCACGGAGAAGCCGCTTGTGTGGCCGATCAGGCTCTCCATGATCTCGATCCCCTTGCCGACCGGGGTACGGAAGTGGGTCAGCCCCTCGGAGAGGTCGCACTGGTACAGATAGTAGGGCCGCACCCGGTTCTCGACCAGCTTGTGCACCAGGGACTTCATGATCCGGGGGCAGTCGTTGACCCCGGCCAGCAGCACCGTCTGGTTGCCAAGGGGGAGGCCGGCGTCGGCCAGCTTGGCCAGAGCCTGCCGGGATGAGGCGGTGATTTCCCGGGGATGATTGAAGTGGGTGTTGAACCACAGGGGTTGGTGCTTCTTGAACATCGCCACCAGGTCGTCGGTGATCCGGTAGGGCAGGACGACGGGCATGCGGCTGCCGATGCGGATGACCTGGACGTGGGGGATGGCGCGCAGCTCCGTGAGAATCCAGTCGAGGTAGTCGTCGGAGAGCATCAGGGGATCGCCTCCGGAGAGGAGCACGTCCCGGATGATCGGGTTGCCGCGTATGTAATCCAGCCCCTGGCTAATCGAGTCCTTGCTCGGGATCGTATCGACATCGCCGACTTTTCTCTTTCGGGTGCAGTGGCGGCAGTACATGGAGCAGACGTTGCTGATGTGGAACAGCACCCTGTCCGGGTAGCGATGGGTGATGCCCGGCACCGGGCTGTCCATATCCTCCGCCAGGGGGTCGGCCAGATCGTGCCGGTCGACATTCAACTCTGCCGGGGAGGGAAAGGCCTGCCTGAAAATGGGGCCGTTCGGGAAGTCGTCGAGGTCGATGAGGGAGAGATAGTAGGGAGTGATGCAAAGGGGGAATTTTTCTAAAGTCAGGATGATCTTCTCACGCTCTTTTTCCTCGAGCTTGATGCCGAGAAGGTCTTCGAAGTCATCGACGTTCTGAATGGAGTTTTTGAGCTGCCACTTCCAGTCTTTCCACTTGGGGAGACTGGCCGTTCGGGGCGATATTCTTTCGGCTATCTCTTGTTGGTTACTCGAGTATATAGGCATCTTTTCTCCTGCGTTATCAGGCCGGGGAGGGGGTGCCGGCTGCGAACGCCGGAATGACAAATGAGAACAGAAAAAATCAGGATTTCGCGGCAGGGGTCGAACCCGGGGGGAAAGGAGATGTGAGGGGGCCGGTTTCGAGGACCGGGGAGGCTTCAATCTTGCGGGCCTCCATGAGGTCGACGACCTTTTCCAGGGCCAATGTGATGGAAACCTGTTCCAGTTCGGGGAGGCATTTCAGCGCATCCGCGAGAGTATCCTGAAGGGAGGACGGCGTACTTTTCACCAACCGCTCTCCGTTTTCGGTCAGACAGATCTGGACCTGGCGTCGGTCCTTGCTGTCTCGCTGGCGGATCACCAGCCCCTTTTCCTCGAGGCGATCGATGATACCCACGATGGTGCTGGGGCTCAGATAAACCGCCTGGGCGAGTTTGGTGGTCGTCAGCGGGCCGCTATCATGGACGGCCGAGAGGCAACCCAGCTGGGGACCGGTGATTTTGTGGTTCTGGGCCAGTTTTTTGGAATGGATCTCTACCGCCCGAATGATTCTGCGAAGAGATTGAAGAACCCGCAGTTCATAGCTGCCCTTGGGGACCTGCGGGGTGTTCCCGGGCCCCGGCAGGACTTTGATTTTTTGTGAGCGATCACTGGAAAGGCCCTTCTCGGGCCCCGATTCGGATTGTTCGCTTTTTTGCTCTGAGGGGTCGCTCATCGGGGTCTTTTCTTGTTTTCAGTTAAAATGTTTCGTACGCGAATGATTCTAGCACAAAATATTTCCAGGTGTCAATCGGGTCCCCCTGCTCAGTGCCAAAGTCGAGCACCGGCCCGGAATATAAGAAAAATGCGAGGATCAAAAATCGGTCGCTCTTCAACGCGTTGGCGTCAGTTGGGCCTCCACGATAAGGCGCTTGAATGGCATGGCCATAGCGCATAGAATGCCTTGTGGCCAGAAGCGCAAGAGTCGCCGCCTCCGGAATGAGCTTGTACAATGAAAAAAATCATCAGTGGTTCTCCTTCATACACGCTCTAAGCCAAAGAGGGCCAGCTGCGAATGAAACCTCGCATCAGCATGATTACCCTCGGTGTTCGGGACCTTGCGACCTCCGTGAAATTCTACGAAGAGGGCCTAGGCTTTCCTCGAATGGAATCTCCCCCGACAGTGGCCTTCTTCACCCTGAACGGAACCTGGCTGGGGTTGTATGGCCGCGAGGCGCTGGCTGAGGATGCGACGGTCTCGGCGGACGGTCATGGGTTCGAGTCGTTTACCCTTGCCCACAACGTCTCGTCGGAGGCGGGGGTGGACGAGGTCATGCGCCAGGCCATCGAGGCTGGCGCAACCCTGGTGAAAAAACCGCAGAAGGTGTTTTGGGGCGGCTACAGCGGCTACTTCAAAGACCCGGACGGCCACCTGTGGGAGGTCGCCCATAACCCTTTCTTCTGGGTCGGGCCGCGCGACGAGAGCGTATAAGAAGGATAGGGGCTTCGGGCCCCGAGCATCACCACCGGGCAGACGGTTTTTTCCTGCGGGGATTCCCGGGCATTCGGAACGTGGAAGAGGAAACCGGTTCGGGCCGAAGGGACAACGGCGCCTAGGGCTTCTAATGGCAATCCAGATCGGAGTACGCCTGTGACCAATAACGATATTTTGCGCCGCATCCGCTATGTGTTCGATTTGGACGATTCGAAAATGATCGCCCTGTTCGGCCTGGCCGACCTTCAGGTGACGCGGGAACAGATCAGCGATTGGTTGAAAAAAGACGATGATCCCGCGTATCAGAAATGCAACGATCGGATATTCGCAACCTTTCTGAATGGTTTCATTACCGACAGGCGAGGCAAAAAAGAAGGGCCGCAGCCGGTCCCGGAAAAAAGCCTGAACAACAACATCATTTTCAGGAAATTGAAGGTCGCCTTGAACCTGAAGGATGAAGACATCCTGGAGATTATGGGCCTGGCGCAATTTCGCCTGGGCAAGCACGAACTCAGCGCATTTTTTCGGAATCCGAACAACAAGAATTACCGAACCTGTAAGGACCAGATCCTGCGAAATTTTTTAAAAGGAATGCAGGTTAAATATCGCGATCAAGTACAGGCCGATCAGGTTTGAAAGACAGGTAGATTGGGGATCGTCGGAGCGGACAAGTATTGCATGCAGGTGGGGCGGGTCTTGTTCGGCCACTTTTCAACAAAACCGAAGAAGACAAGACCCATGTGAGGGAAGAGGACTGCTTCAAAATATCGGGACCTGATGCCTGTTTAAGACGTCGTCGGAAATGCCTGCCCAGCAAAGAGCGCCATGGCCCGATCGGCCATGGCGCTCTTTTTTCATGCCTGCTCTTCCCGAAGGTTTTCCCGTTACCTCGGCGTGGCAATCCGGTCGGCCAGGGTCCCGACCGTGACGGCAAAGGCGTTGGACTTGTTCCATCTGCGCAGCGACCGGAAATTGTCATAAACCAGGTAGGCCGTCCCGTCCGCGCCGTCGGGCAGGATCAGCGAGGCCTCGAGGTCGCGCCGGGGCAGGGCTCCTCCGTTGCTGCGTCTCACCCCGAGTTTCTGCCAGCGCGACAGGGGGAGGCGGGTTGCCAGCCCGGCCAGGTTGCTAAGGTCTTGATTCTTCGGCAGCCTCACCGGCCGCCCCCAGGTCTGGTCGTCCTTCCAGCGGGCGCGTTTCAGGTAGTTGGCGGCCGAGGCCAGCACGTCGGGGACCGAGTTCCAGATGTCGATGTGGCCGTCGCCGTCGCCGTCGACCGCGTAGTTCCGAAAGGAGGAGGGCATGAACTGGCACTGCCCCATGGCCCCGGCCCAGGAGCCTTTCATCTCCTCCAGGGGGATGTGCCCTTCATCGAGGATGCGCAGGGCGTCTAGCAGTTCCCGGCGGAAGTAGGGGCCGCGGCGCCCTTCGTAGGCCAGGGTCGCCAGCGCCTGGATGACCGGGTGGCGCCCGGAGTACTTGCCGTAGGTGGTTTCGATGCCCCAAAGGGCCACGAGGAAGCGCCTCTGCACGCCGTACTTCCGCTCGACCCGGCCCAGCCAGGTCGGATAGCGACTGAGCATCTTGCGTCCCTCGGCAATGCGCTCTTCGTTGACCCGGGCCGAAACGTAGTCCTGCAGCGACTGGGTCTTCTCCGGCTGCTTTTTGTCCTTCTCGATCACCCGCGGCAGGGGCGCCTCGACGGTGGCCAGGGCCGCATCGATGGTCTTGGGCGAGATATCGGCGGCGAGCGCCTCGGCGCGGAGGTCCTCCAGCCAGGCGGCGAACGTCTCTTCCCGGTCCTTCGCCGGGGCGGCCGCCGCGAACAGCCAGCAAACGCCTGTGATCATCAGTACCAGCAGGCCGACAGACTTCATTCTCAGACTCCTGAACAGGGTGGGCACAACGAAAAGGCGGCAGGGTCCGGTAACGGACCTTGCCGCTCATTGTATCGCATTTCTTCCGGGCGTCAGAGGGGTATCGGGGGGCTAGTGAATAAAGATCCCTTTCATGCAGCAGCGGTTGTGCGCCAGGGTGGGGTAGGCGCGGCAGATGTCGGGCTTGATCTCGTGGATGCCGCAGTGGGCCTGGCCCGACGCCGTCTCCACCAGGAAGGGGCAGAGGGGGAGGCGCTCCTTCGTCTCCGGGTCGACCCAGATCCAGCCGAGCCGGTTGACCCGGGCCAGCAGGTCGTCTCGCCCGAGGCGCTGCCAGCGCTCGATGTCAGCGTCCGAGGCGTGCAGGTGCCAGCTGAATTCCCTGCAGCAGTCGCCGCAGCCGAGGCAGTGTGCCTCCTCCCTCTTGAACAGCTTTTTCACACAGTCAGTCAAGGCGGTCATCCCAGTCTCCTATGAACGGAAAGGGTCCCCAACACGTGGTGTGGTTTTACTAATATACAAAAAATAATGTAGGGGATCAAGCGACTGGCTCTTCCCCTTCTCCCCGACAGGCCGTCCGGAAGAAGTTTTTCCTTGCCCCGCGGGGGGAATGCGGGTCAGACTGACGGGGGCGGCCGAAAGAGAGAGGGAACCGGCCCGCCGCTTTTTGGCCTCTGACCCGCATATAGTTGAGACGATGACCGAGACCTCCCATCCTTTCGAAATTCTGACCCCCGGCTTCATCATGGATGCCGTTGAAAGCCAGGGGTACGTCTGCGACTGCCGCACCCTCGCCCTGAACAGCTACGAGAACCGGGTCTACCAGGTCGGCATCGAGGACGGCCCGCCGCTCATCGCCAAGTTTTACCGACCGGCGCGCTGGAGCGACGCGCAGATCGCCGAGGAGCACCGCTTCTGCCATGAGCTGGTCGGCTGCGAGCTGCCGGTCGTCGCTCCCCTGGCCAACGACGCGGGGGAGACCGTGTTCCACTACCGCGGCTTCCGCTTCGCCCTCTACCCCCGCCAGGGCGGGCACGCCCCCGAGTTCGACAACCTCGACAACCTGCTCATCCTGGGACGGACCCTCGGCCGGCTCCACGCGGTCGGCGCCGTCCGCCCCTTCGAGCACCGCCCGCGCCTGGACAGCGTCACTTTCGGCCACGATAGCGTGGCCCTGATCGGCGAGCGGTTCATCCCGCCCGAGTACAAGGCGAGCTACGACGCCCTCAGCGCCGACCTGCTGCGGGCCGTCGACGAGGCCATGGACGGGGCCGACGGGATGCGCTATCTCCGCACCCACGGCGACTGCCACGCGGGCAATATCCTTTGGTGCGACGGCGCCCCCCACCTCGTCGACCTGGACGACGCGCGGATGGCCCCGGCGGTGCAGGACATCTGGATGATGCTTTCGGGGGATCGGCCCCGCCAGACCGCCCAGCTCTCGGAAATCCTCGAGGGTTACGGCGAGTTCTTCGACTTCGATCCCCGGGAGCTGCGCCTGATTGAGGCCCTGCGCACCCTGCGCATGCTCCACTACGCCGCCTGGCTGGCCCGGCGCTGGGACGACCCGGCCTTTCCCCGGCACTTCCCCTGGTTCAACACGGTCCGCTACTGGGGCGAGCACATCCTGCACCTGCGCGAGCAGCTCGCGGCCCTCAACGAGCCGCCCCTGCAGGCGCTCTAGGGGGAGACGGCGATGATGGCGGAAATGGGGCAGGGAGGGACATCGGGCGGGTGCGACGGGGCGGAGGTCGTGGTCCTCGATTTCGAGACGAGCGGGGTTTCGCCCCTTTCGGGGGACCGCGCCATCGAGATCGGCGCCGTGGTGCTGCGCGGGGGGGAGATCGTCGAGCGCTACCAGAGCCTGATGAACCCGGGCATCCGGATCAGCTCTTTCATCGAGAACTACACCGGCATCACCAACGCCATGGTGCAGGGAGCCCCGCCGGCGGCCCAGGTCATGGAGGCGTTCCACCACTTCATCGGCGACCGTCCCCTGGTGGCCCACAACGCCTCTTTCGACAGCCGGTTTCTCGACGCCGAGCTGGACCGGATCCGCAGGCGCCGGCGGCAGGATTTCGCCTGCTCCATGCTGGCCGCCCGCCGGGTCTACCCCGAGGCCCCCAACCACAAGCTGGCGACCCTGGTCCGCCACAAGGGGCTGCCGACCGACGGCAGTTTTCACCGCGCCCTGGCCGATGCGGAGATGACCGGCCACCTGTGGTTGAGGATGGAAGAGGACCTGAGGCGCGCCTACGGCTTCCGCCACGTTCCCTTCGACCTGATGCGCTCCCTGGCGGCGGTCAAGAAGGTCAGGGTTCCGGCCTTCCTGAAAGAGCGGGCCGAAGAGCAGGGCGCTCCGTAGGGCGCGGAGAGACGGACGCCGTGAACAAGGAACGCATTCTCCAACATATCGTCAAGAAACTCTCCGGGGATCTGGATCTTCTGCTGCAGGCGGCGAAGACGGCCCACCAGGCCTCCACCCATGAGGAGAACGTCCCCGACAACAAGTACGCCACCCTCGCCCTGGAGGCCTCCTACATCGCCCAGGCCCAGGCGAACCGGGCCCAGGAGATCCGCTGCGCCCTGGAGGCCTACCGCAAGCTCCCGCTGCTCGATTTCCCCGATGACGCCCCCATCCGTCTTTCCGCCCTGGTCACCCTGGAGGACGGGGACGGCAACCGGAAGACGCTCTTCATCGGTCCCCAGTCCGGCGGCCTGAAGGTCGAAAAGGGCGGCGGCGAGATCGTCGTCATCACCCCCGACTCCCCCGTCGGACGGGAGCTGCTCGGCAAGGAGGCGGGGGACGTCGTGGAGATGCGGAGCGGCGCTTCGAAGCGGGAGTGGGAGATCGTCGAGGTTCGTTGAGGTCGCCCTGACGCAATGATCCGGGCTTGCCTTCGCGGATTAAAGAACCGTCCCTTTTCCCCCTGCGCCCCCTGTGCTAGAATCCCCCCTCTTTTAAGCCAACCATTTTCCACGAGGTCCTCCCCCATGGCCCAGCCCTGGAAAACCATCGACAACGTCCCCACGGCCGAAGGCGCCCTCGAGCTGCGCCAGCGCGGCGAGCGGGACTTCCTCATCACCGTCGGCGGGCGGGTCCTCATGAACAGCCTGGCCCACCGCTCCTAGGTCGTCCTCGGAGAACTCGCCTGCAGACACCTGAAGGGGCACCCCGCCCCGCGGGTGCTGGTCGGCGGCCTCGGCATGGGCTTTACACTGAAAGCGGTCCTCGATACCTTGCCCGCTGCCGCCAAGGTCGTCGTCGCGGAGCTCAACCCCGTCGTCCTGGAATGGTGCCGGGGCCCCCTGGCGGGGCTCACCGGGGGCGCCGCGACCGATCCCCGGGTGACGGTGGAGATCACCGACGTCGCCGACCTTATCCGCCGTTCCGCCGTCGGCGCCGGGGCGGAGGGCTTCGACGCCGTCGTCCTCGATCTCTACACCGGTCCCCACGCCGGCTCCCACAAGCGCGACGATCCCCTCTACGGCAGCAGGGCCATCGAGGCAACCCGGGCCGCCCTCCGCCCCGGCGGGGTCTTCGCCGTGTGGGGCGAGAATTTCGACGCCGGTTTCGACAAGCGCCTGAAGGCCGCCGGATTTTCGGTGACGAGCGAGCGGCCCGGACGGGGGGGGCTGCGCCACGTGGTCTACCTGGCGAAGATGCCGTCGCCCCGTACGGGAAGGGCGAAACCGGCGAGGGCCAGGGGCCGCTCCTGAGGTTTCTTTCGATCATGAAACCTTGGTACGTCTACATTCTGCGCTGCGCCGACGATACGCTTTACACGGGCATCACCAACGACCTGGAGATGCGGCTGCGGACCCACGCCGAAGGGCGCGGCGCCAAGTACACCCGGGGCCGCCTTCCGGTCGAACTCCTCTACCGGGAGCAGGCGACGTCGCGGGGCGAGGCGACCCGCCGGGAGATGGCGATCAAGCGCCTGCCCCGGCAGGGCAAGCTGGCCCTCGTCGGCGGGCAGGGCGGGTAGGAAGGTTTCGGACCTGCGGCCGAAGCAGAGGTTGTTGACACAGAGGCGCAGAGGGCACAGAGGAATCCGGAAAAACCAAACATCTCGTCTCGCGTAAAGCCGCAAAGGCGTCAAGAAGGGCAATAAATCGGATCTCAATGCTTTTCTTTGCGACTTGAGAGAGCGAATGCGAACGGGCGAGAGGCCGATTTAGCATTGTCTCGATTCAACCTTCGAGAGATCTAGAACCGAAAGGTTTCACGCCGATGGACGGACGGCATAGAAAAGAGATCCAGCCGGGCATGGCGGTGGCGATCGTGCTGAAAAAGGACCAGCGCACCGGCCGGCGGACCGAGGGGATCGTCAGAGACCTCCTCACCAAGGCCCCCTACCACTCCCGGGGAATCAAGGTCCGCCTCGAAGACGGCCAGGTCGGCAGGGTTCAGGCCTCCGCCGAAGCCGGTCCCGAAACCGCAGAACCCGCAGGCGAGCCGGGCACCGAAAACCGATAAGGGGACTTAATCCCTTTCTTTTTCCAATCATTCCCCCATGCAGACCATCCAAAACGAAATCCGCAGACACCTGCCCCGCTCCGGCGAGGCCCGCCGCCTCTTTCACGGCCGGGGGCAGACCTTCGAGGGTTACGCCGACCTGACCATCGACTCCTTCGCGCCGGTGGTCCTGGTGGTCCTGTATCGCGAACGTTCCCAAAAATGGCTGGACGAGCTGACCGAGCTGCTGCTGGCGGAGCTTCCGGAGACGGAGGCGGTCCTGCTTCAGGAGCGCTGCCGGGCGGGGGCGCCGAGCCGGCTGTTGTGGGGGACGCTGCCGGAGACGGTGGAGGCCCTGGAGGAGGGCCTGCGCTACCGGCTGCGCCTCGGGGAGGCGCAGAACATAGGCTTCTTCCCGGACATGGCGGCGGGGCGCCGACTGGTGCGGGAGAGGGCGGAGGGAAAACGGGTGCTCAACCTATTCGCCTACAGCTGCAGCTTCTCGGTGGCGGCCCTGGCCGGCGGGGCGCAGCAGGTGGTCAACCTGGACATGAACCGGGGGGCGCTGGAGCTGGGCCGCCTCAACCACCGCATCAACGGCCTCGATCCGCGCCGGGCGAGCTTCCTGTCCCTGGAGCTGTTCCGCAGCTTCGGTCGGCTGCGCCGGCTGGGTCCCTTCGACCTGGTGGTCTGCGACCCCCCGGCGACCCAGGGAAAAAGCTTTACCGCCGAGAGCCACTGGCCCAAGCTGGTCCGCCGCCTCCCCGAACTGCTGAGCGGGGAAGGGGAGGTGCTGGCCTGCCTCAGCACGCCCCACCTGCTCCCCGCCTTTCTCGACGGGCTCTTTGCCGAGCTGGTCCCCCGGGCGAGGCTGCTCGGCAGCCATGACGCCGGCCCCGGCTTCCCCGAGGCCCGTCCCGGACAGGGGCTGGCGATTCAGCACTACCGGCTGGGGAAACCGGCCTGAGGGGCGCCTGGCCCTCCCCGACTCTTCCGGTGTCCCTTGACCTTTGTCCGCCAGCGTCTATAGGTAAAGGGACGCGATATTCCAGGACGAGGGGAAAGGGGGCAGGGCTATGGCGACGGTTGTTCACTTCGAGATCCCGGCCGATGACGTCGGGCGGGCCAGGACATTCTACACGGAGCTGTTTGGCTGGAAGGTCGAGGAGTTTGCCGGCGGCGGCTACTGGATGATCACCACCAGCGGGGAAAAGCCGGTCGAAGGCGGCATGATGGCGCGCCGCCATCCGCGGCAGACGATTACCAACTACATCGACGTGGCCTCGGTGGACCAGGACTCCGCCAGGGTGGAATCTTTGGGCGGCCGGGTCGTGGTACCGAAAATGGCGGTCAAGGGGATGGGCTACTTCGCCGTCTGCCTCGATACCGAGGGGAACCACTTCGGCCTGTGGGAGGACGATCCCGGAGCGGAGTGAGGAGCCGGCCGAGCTGGAAAATAGAGAGGGCTGATTCCATTCTTTCTTTCCCGATCCCCTCCCGGAGATTACCGAGAACCCTGGAAAAGGGGACAGGACGAAGCCTGTCCCCTTTTCCCTTTCTATCCCTCCCAGTCCTCGGCGCAGAAGATCGCCTCGGTCGCCTTTTTTCCCGGCGGGACCATCGGGAAGCAGTAGCAGTAGGGGTCGATGTCCACGTCGATGACCGCCGGCCCCGGCGCGGCCATCGCCCGGGCGAGGGTGCCCTGCAGGTCCGCCTTGCGTTCCACCTTGAAGGCCTGGACGCCGAAGCCCCGGGCCACGGTGCAGAAGTCGACGCCTGGCCCGAGGCAGGTGGCGGCGAAGCGCTCCTTGAGGAAGACCTTCTGGAACTGGCGCACCATGCCGAGCTTGCCGTTGTTGAGGATGATCGTCTTGACCGGCAGGCCGTAATGGGCGCAGGTGGCCAGTTCCTGCACGTTCATCTGGAAGGCGCCGTCGCCGTTGATGGCAATGACAGGCCGCCCGGGGTTGCCGAGGGCGGCCCCGACGGCCGCCGGCAGGGCGTAACCCATGGTGCCGAGGCCGCCGCTGGTGATGTACTGGCGGGCCCCGGAGAAGCCGAAGTAGTTGGCCGTCCACATCTGCGACAGGCCCACGTCCGAGGCGATGAGGGGGGCCTCCCCCGCCACGTTCCTGATCGCTTCGATCACCTCGTGGGGCATCAGGTCGGGGCTTTGAGGGGCCGGCAGCGGGAACTCCTTTCGCCACTCCTGGATCTCCTCCAGCCAGGGGCCGCGGTCGCGCTCCTCGACCAGCCCGAGCAGTCCCTCCAGGGCCTGGCGGGCGTCGCCGACGATCGGCACCTCGACCTGCACGTTCTTGCGGATGCTCGAGGGGTCGATGTCGATGTGGACGATGCGCGCCTTGGGGGCGAAGGCGTCCACCCGTCCCGCCACCCGGTCGTCGAAGCGGGCGCCGACCGCGATCAGGCAGTCGCACTCGCTCACCGCCATGTTGGCGTAGAAGGCCCCGTACATGCCGAGCATGCCGATCGACAGGGGCGAGGCGTGGTCCATCGCGCCGATCGCCATCAGGGTGTGGGTCACCGGGATGTTCCCCTTTCCGGCGACGGAGCGCAGCGCCTCTACGGCCTCGGCCATGACCACCCCGCCGCCGGCGTAGATCAGCGGCCGCTTCGCCCCGTTGATGATCCCGGCCGCCCGCTTCAGCTGTTTTTTGTTGAGGGCCGGCACCTCTTGGTAGCCGCGCCGCGCGACCGACTCGGGAATCGGTTTGTCGGTTGCGGCCGCCAGCACGTCGCTCGGCAGATCGACAAGCACCGGCCCGGGCCTGCGGGTGCGGGCGACGTGAAAGGCCTCGCGGACGATGCGCGCCAGGTCGTCGACGTCGGTGACGATGTAGTTGTGCTTGGTGATCGGCCGGGTGATGCCGGTCATGTCCGCCTCCTGGAAGGCGTCGTTGCCGATGTCGGCGGTGGTCACCTGGCAGGTCAGGGCGACCATCGGAACCGAGTCCATGTAGGCGGTGGCGATGCCGGTCACCAGATTGGTCGCCCCCGGTCCCGAGGTGGTCAGGCACACCCCGACCCGGCCCGTGGTGCGGGCGTAGCCGTCGGCGGCGTGGGCCGCCCCCTGTTCGTGGCGCACCAGGACGTGGCGGAAGTCTTCGTTGCCGTGCAGGGCGTCGTGCACCAGCAGGGTGCGGGCGCCGGGGTAGCCGAAGATGGTGTCCACCCCCTCCTTCGTCAGGCACTCGAGCAGGATCTGGGCTCCGGTCTTCATTGTTTCCCTCCTTCTGTGTTGTTGGGTTATTCCTGCGTTCATCAAGGCTGTCCAAACGTAAAAAGCAGTCGCACCGTCGTTTCCCAAACGCCCAGAGAGAAAAAGGCCGCGGGGGATGCCCCCGCGGCCTTTTTTTTGGATAAAAAAAGGGAGCGCGGGGTTGGTGCCCGCGCTCCCTGTCGTTCTATGTCTTGGAACAGACCGAGGAGGCCGCGAGCCGTCAGGTTACGACGACTACGACGACCAGGGTCGGATTGTGGGAAAGGGAACGGATCAAGGTCTTTTCTCCTTTCGGGCAACGATAGCCGAGTCGTCGGGGGGTGTCAAGGGGTTCTTCCTCCCGGTTCGGCGTGAGCCTTCCGCCCAGGCCCGTTTTGGGGTAAGCTGTCGGCCAGACCGGGGTCGGGAGGTCCTGCCCCGGAAGGTCGGAGACCATGATGAGCAAGGCGTATCAGCCCGGCGAGCGCACTGTCTGCACCCGTCCCTTCGAGTGGTTCGAGGTCCACCCGGGGGGGGAGGTCTTCCTCTGCTGCCCGGCCTGGCTGCCCCGGCCCGTCGGCAACCTGCTGGAGGAGCCCGCCCCTGAGATCTGGAACGGGCCCCGCGCCCGGGAGCTGCGCAAGGCGGTTCTCAACGGAACCTTCCACAACTGCAGCCGCAGGCGCTGCCCGCGCCTCGCCACCGGCACCGGCCCGGTGCAGTCCCTCGCCGGGGTGCCCCGCGGCCCCGTCGGCACCGCCCTGCGGCAGGGGGAATCGGTCCTCGACTACGGTCCCCGGGTCCTCAACCTCTGCTTCGATCGCTCCTGCAACCTGGCCTGCCCCACCTGCCGGGTTGCGCCCTACCTCGCAGGAGGCGAGGAGGGAGCGCGGGCGGCGCGGATTCTGGAGACCCTCCGGGCGGAGGTCTTCCCGGGGGCGGCGGCGATCGTTCTCAGCGGCACCGGCGACCCCTTCGCCAGCCCCCTCTACCGGGACCTGCTGCGCTCGGTTCGGGCGGAGGATTTTCCCGCCCTGGAGCGCATCGAGCTGCACACCAACGGGTTGCTGTGGGACGCGGCCATGTGGCGGAGCATGGAGGCGGTCCACCCCTATGTGCGCGCCGCCGAGATCTCGGTCGACGCCGCCACCTCAGAAACCTACGCCGCCATCAGAAAAGGCGGGGATTTCCCCCGCCTCCTGCGCAACCTCTCCTATGTCGCCTCCCTGCCGCTTGACCTGAAGCTCAGCTTCGTGGTGCAGGCCGACAACTTCCGGGAGATGCCGGCTTTCGCCGAGTTGGCGCGCCGCTTCGGCGCCGCGGTCTACTTCAGCCGGCTCGTCAACTGGGGAACCTTCTCCCGGGAGGAGTTCGGCAGGCGGGCGGTGCACCGGCTCGGCCACCCCGAGCACGGCGAGTTCCTCGCGGTCCTGCGCCGGGTCGCGTCTCTTTCCCACGTCGATCCCGGCAACCTCCTGCCCCTCGTTGCAGGCGGCTCCTGAACCTTTTCCCGGCAGGCCTATTCCTCGGCGCGGCCGCGGCCCCACTCGCACATCAGGGACAGCAGGGGGCGCAGGGTCTCCCCCTCCGATGTAAGGGAGTATTCGACCCGGGGCGGCACCTCGGCATAGACCTCCCGGTGGACCAGTCCGTCCCGTTCCAGTTCCCGCAGCTGCTGGGTCAGCATCTTCTGGGTCACCCCCGGCAGGCGCAGCTGAAGCTGGCTGAAACGCAGGGTCTTGTGGAGCAGGTGCCAGAGGATCACCCCTTTCCACTTGCCGCCGATCGCCTCCAGGGTCAGTTCCACTCCGCAGCGGTAGGCGGGGGCGGGGCTCTCGATTTGCTCGGCAGGCTCAGGTTTCATGCATAGTTTCCTTTTGGGTACTACAGCACAAAAAGGTAAGTACTTGTCTTTCGGATAGTGCTTGATATTATAGGCCCTGCGTTATAATTGGCAAGGAGAAATCCGCCGGGCAGCGTCCCGGGGCCCGAAATCCCACAGACGAGAAGAGGAGCGAAACATGGCCGAGACCTTCACCGCCCTGCTGGTCGAGAAGAGCGAACCGAAGACATTCACCCGCCGGCTGACAACCCGCAGCCTGGACGACCTGCCCGAGGGGGACCTTGTCGTCCGGGTCGCCTACTCCTCCCTCAATTTCAAGGATGCCCTCTCGGCCACCGGCCACCCCGGGGTGACCCGCAAGTTCCCCCACACCCCCGGCATCGACGCTGCCGGCACCGTGGTCAGCTGCGACAGCGGCGCGTTCGCTCCCGGCGACGAGGTGATCGTCACCGGCTTCGACCTCGGCATGGAGACCGACGGCGGCTTCGGCGGGCTGATCCGCATCCCCTCGGCCTGGGCGGTGCGTCTCCCCGATGGTCTTTCCCTGCGCGAGAGCATGATCCTTGGCACCGCCGGCTTCACCGCCGCCCTTGCCGTGTTCAAACTGGAGCAGGCCGGGGTGATGCCGGGGGACGGCGAGATCCTCGTCACCGGCGCCACGGGGGGTGTCGGCTCCCTGGCGGTGGCGATCCTCGCCAAGTGCGGTTACCGGGTGACCGCCGCAACGGGCAAGGCTTCCGAGGCCGATTTCCTCAAAGGACTCGGGGCCACCGATGTGGTCGGGCGCGAGGCGGTCCTGGAGGGTGCCGAGAAGCCGATGATGAGAGAGCGCTGGGCCGGGGTGGTCGACTGCGTCGGGGGCGACACCCTCGCCGCGGCGATCAAGGCGACCCGCTACGGCGGGGCGGTGACCTGCTGCGGCCTGGTCGGCTCCCCCGACCTGCCCCTCAACGTCTACCCCTTTATCCTTCGCGGGGTCAGCCTGCACGGGGTCGATTCGGTGCAGTGCCCGATGGAGCCGCGCCTCGAGTTGTGGAAACGGCTCGCCGGGCCGTGGAATCCCGGGGGCCTGGAGGAGGTCGCCTCCGAGTGCTCCCTGGAGGGACTCGAGGAGAAGATCCAGGCCATCCTGAAAGGCCAGCTGCGCGGCCGGACGGTGGTCAACCTGAAGGCCTGACGGCAAAGGAGAAAACCATGCCCTTTAAGAACCTGCTCGTGGAGATCGAGGAGAGGGTCGCCACCCTCACCATCAACCGCCCCGCCACTCTCAACGCCCTCGACGAGGCGACCCTCGAGGAACTCGGACACGCCATGGGCGGGCTGGAGGCCGACGAGGCGATCCACGCCGTGGTCCTCACCGGCGCCGGCGAGAAGGCCTTCGTCGCCGGGGGGGACATCTTCGCCATGCAGCCGCTCGGAGCTCTCGAGGCGCGGCGCAGCGCCCTGCTCGCCCAGGGGGTGCTGAATCGCATCGAGGGGGGCAGCAAGCCGGTCATCGCCGCGGTCAACGGCTACGCCCTCGGCGGCGGATGCGAGCTGGCCATGGCCTGCGACCTGCGCATCGCCAGCGAGACGGCCCGTTTCGGACAGCCGGAGGTCAAGATCGGCATCATCCCCGGCTGGGGGGGGACCCAGCGCCTGCCCCGCCTGGTCGGCCGGGGGCGGGCCCTGGAAATGATCCTCACCGGCGAGATGATCGACGCCGCCGAGGCTTATCGCATCGGTCTGGTCAAACGGGTGGTTCCGCCCGGCGAGCTGCTGGAGGAGGCGCGGCGGCTGGCCCGGACCATCGCCGAGAAGGGGCAGGTCTCGGTGCGGCTGGCCCGGGAGGCGGTGCGCGAGGGGCTGGAGATGGACCTGGAGCGGGCCAACCTCCACGAGGCCGACCTCTTTGCCCTGTGCTTCGCCACCGAGGACCAGAAGGAGGGGATGCAGGCTTTTCAGGAGAAGCGGCCGCCGAAGTTCCGCCATCGCTGAAAATGGGGTTGTTTGGAGAGAAGAGGGCGGGGCCGGAAGGTTCCGCCCTCTTCTCTTTGGGAGGACTGTTGGAGGGCGGAAAAAATAGGGCTCATCAGGGCCTCTCCGGGAGACGTTATGTTCTTGCATCTCTTCTGGCGTGTTGCGGGGACTCGCCCCCGCAGGCGACCGGGGATTGCTCGCCCAATCCCCTGGACCCCAGGGCGCCACCATCACCTAGCCCGCTATCGCCAATGGCGATGGCGGGTTCCCTCCGCTCCGCAGGCGTCTCGGGGGCGGGCAAAAACTCGCTTCGCTGAAACATTTGCCCGCCTCTTTCCCGAAACGCCCGCTCCGCTCCGGCGGCGGAGAGAGGGGGAATTCAAAGTCACCTTTCGCCGAAACCATTTCAAGTCCTGGAAGAGCAAATCTTGGCTGCCCGGTCGCAAGCACTGTCAGCAATCAAGGGTCAGATTTAACCGTTCGTTTTGCGAAAGCGCCGCAGCGCCGCCTCGTTGAAAAGCAGGACGACGTAGGACAGGACGATCGATACCAGGCACAGGGAGAGGGCCCCGGCCTCGCCTCCGGGCGTGTTGGTGTAGTCGTAGATGGCCAGGGGGATGGTCTGGGTGACGCCGGGGATGTTGCCGGCGAGGATGATCGTGGCGCCGAACTCCCCGAGGCTGCGGGCGAAGCAGAGGGTGGCGCCGGCCACCAGGGAGGGGACGGTCAGGGGGAGCACCACCGAGCGCATGGTGTCGAACCAGCCGGCGCCGAGGGTGCGCGAGGCATGGAGCAGGTGGGGATCGATCTGCTCCATCCCAAGGCGGATCGAGCGCACCATCAGCGGCAGGCCGATGACCGCGCAGGCGACCACAGCGGCCTTCCAGGTGAAAATCATCTGGATGCCGAGGGAATTCAGCAGTGCCCCCAGCGGGCCCTGCCGCCCCAGGAGGAGCAGCAGCAGGTAACCGACGACCACCGGCGGCAGCACCAGCGGCAGATTCACCAGCCCATCGACCAGGGCCTTGCAGGGCAAACGGCTGAAGACCAGCAGCCAGGCGATGGCGAACCCGGCCGGCAGGGCCACCAGCGTCGCCGCCGTCGCGACCTGCGCCGACAGCCACAGGGCCTGGATGTCGGTTGGAGAAAGGGTGAACATCGCCGCCGTCCTTAAGGTGTGAGAAAGCCGTGGTTGCGGAAAATCCGCTGCGCTTCGGCGCTGAACAGAAAGCGGAAAAAGGCTTGCGCCGCAGGGTTGTCTGCGCCGGCTTCGGTCAATGCCGCCGGATAGTTTATCCGCGGGTAGAGTTCCTGCGGAACGGCAAGGAGAATTCTCGCCTGTTTCGCCAGCAGCGCATCGGTCCGGTAGACGAAGGCGCCGCCAACCTCGCCCCGGTCTGCGTATAGCAGAGCCTGACGGACATCCTTGGTCAGAACCAGTTTCCTCTCGGCGAGCAACTGGGGATAAATCCCTGCTGCCGTCAAGGCCTGTTCGGTATATTTTCCGGCCGGCACCGATTGGGGACTCCCCAGCGCGATGCGTTGCAGTGCGGGCAGGTCCTGCAGGGACCTGACGCTGCTCTCCGGCGGGCCGACCAAGACAAGGCTGTTAAACAGCAGCACCTGTTCCGAACCGGCGGCAATCAAACCCTTTTGCTGGAGGTATTCCATCCATTTCGGGTTGGCCGAGATGAAGATATCGGCGGGCGCACCGACAATGATCTGCTTGGCCAGGGCTCCGGAGGCGGCAATATTCGGCAGCAGTTCGACCTCCGGATGGGACTGCCGATAACCCTCGACCAGTTCCTTGATCGCATCGGTCAGGCTGCCTGCAGCTGAAATTCGGACCTCGGCAGCCAGCGCCGGGCCAAACGGCAGCAGCAACGTCAGGGCCAGGGCGAAGCCGATAATTCCAAGTCTTTTCATCGTTCTCATCCTTCATTGTTTACACCAGGCGGCGAAAGGCCGACGCCTTGATCGCTCCATAGACCTGCCCGCCGACGGACATTCCCAGTTCGAGGGCGGCTTCGCGCACCACCTGGGCGATCAATCGCTCACCTCCGCAAGAGAGGACCGCCCCCACCGACCCGCCCATAGGAATCAGTTCGGTGATCGTTCCTGTGAGCAGGTTCCTGGCCGATAGGGCGTGGGGATGCTTTTTGAACAGCACCACGTCTTTGCTGGAAAGCTCGAACAGCCCCCCCTGCGGATTGTCATGGTGGCTCACCAGCAGTTCGTTTTCTCCCCAGCGGTAGCCGAGCAGGCTGCCGACCTCCCGCGGGTCGCTTAACGTCAGATGGTTCAGGTAGCCGCCTCTGCTGCTGGTCATCCGCTGGCGGGCCAGGGTGTCGGCATCGGAAATCTCCTGCAGTTCGCCGTCGGCAAAGAGCAGGACCTGGTCGGTCAGCAGGCGCATTTCGCTCAGGGAGTGGGAGATGTAGAGGTAGGGGATGGCGAAGCGCCGCAGGGATTTGCGCAAAAAGGGGATGATCTGTTCCTTCAGGCCCCTGTCGAGGGCGCTCAAGGGCTCATCGAGAATCAGCAGGTCGGGGCTGGCCAGCAGCGCCCGCCCCAGGGCCACCCGCTGCTTTTCTCCGCCCGACAGTTCACCCACCCCGCGCCCGAGCAGGTGGCTGATGTCGAGGGCCGTGGCGACATCCTCGAGCGTCAGCTTGCGCCGGTCGGCCGGGGTGCGCCGGAAACCGTAGAGCAGATTCCGGCGCACGTTCAGATGGGGAAAGAGGTGGGCATGCTGGAACACCACCGCCACCCGGCGACGCTCCGGAGCCAGGTTGACCCGCCGCTCACTGCTGAAGAGGTCGCGGCCATCGAGCAGAATGGTTCCGGCGTCGGGGCTGAGCAACCCGGCCAGAAGGTTGCCGAGGGTCGATTTGCCGCTGCCCGAGGGGCCGAAGATCCCGATCCGCCGGCCCTCCACGGCAAAGCGGGCGCTAAAGGCGAAGTGCCCCAATCTCTTTTCCAGGTCGATGTCGAGTCTCATCATTGCACCGTCGCCAGCAGAATATCCGTGGCCTTGATCAGCGCACAGGCCTCGTCCCCCTCGGCGAGTCCCAGGCACTCCAACCCTTCCAGGCTGACCACGCCGCTGGCCGTGCTCCCCCCCGGCAGCTCAAGGGTCACGTCGGCCTGCGCCGGTCCCGCAACGATCCGCCGCACCTGCCCGGTCAGCAGGTTTTGGGCTCCCACCTGCTCGGGACGCAAATCGAGGCCAATGATGACCGACGAGGCCTTGGCCAGGGCCAGAACCTCGCGGCCGGGCGCAAGTGCGAGGCTGTTCAGGCTCTGCCGGGTGACCATTGCGCTCAGCACGGCCGGGCCCTGCAGGGATATCGCCACCTGCGCGTTGACCTGCCCCTGGGAAATCTCCAGGATCTCTCCACACCAGGCATTTCTCGCACTGAACTGCATGTTCAGCCTCTTCATCAGCGCCAGGTTCTTCTGGCCCCGGGCGGCACCGCCTTCGAGGTGCGACAGCATGCGTTGATACTCGCGATGCAGCAGCCGGTAGCGCTCGAGAAACTCCTTCCCGGCCCGGGTCAGCTGTGTGCCGCCACCGCCCCGGCCGCCGGTGCTGCGCTCGAGCAGCGGCTTCCGGGACAGGTTGTTCAACCGGTCGATCCTCTCCCAGGCCGCCCTGTAGCTCAGCCCCAGCATTTTCGCCGCCCGGTTGATCGATCCGCAGGAGCAGATGGCATCGAGCAGCTCCATGTCCGCATTGCCCTGCAACTGCAGACCGTCCCATTCCGGGCCGATCGGGACTTCTCCGTTTTCGGTCGGATTCATCTGTCGCCCTTCCGTCGTTATGTCCGTTGCGAATAACGCTGCGCAAAAAGCATCCCGGCGACCGTTAGGCCACCGGGATGCACGTATCAGCTGGCCTGGGCGTGCAGTTCTTCCAGGTCGAGGTCCTGGCCGACCAGCCCGGCGGCATCGGCCCGGCACTGCTTGCAGTGGCGCGCCTGGGCGAGGATCAGCTCGGCCTTGTTGCGCACCATCTCCATGACGACATCGCTCGGGGGTTCGAGTCCCTTGAAGATTCCGAGCGGGATCATCGGGATGATGTTCATGACGTCGGCGCCGAGGTCGCGGACCTTGACGGCCAGGTCGAGGGTCTCGTGGTCGTTGACGCCGGGGATGTAGACCGAGTTGACCTTGACCATCATGCCGGCGGCCGCCGCATAGCGGATTCCCTCGAACTGCCGCTTGAGCAGCAGGGCCGCGCCCGCTTCGCCCTCGAGCCGCACATCGCCGTGGCGGACCCACTCGTAGACCTTCGCCCCGGTCTCGGGGGTCAGGGCGTTGACGGTCACGGTGACGCTGTGGACGCCGAGGCTCAGCAGGCGGTCGAGGTGCTCGGTGAGGAGCAGGCCGTTGGTGGAGAGGCAGAGGTGCATCTGCGGAAAGGCCTCCCTGACCAGTTCGAACGTCTCGAAGGTCTTCGGGTTGGCCAGGGGGTCGCCGGGACCTGCGATGCCGACGACTTTCAACTTGCCGCCGACCTTGGGGTGGCGGCTGACCAGTCGCACCCGCTCCAGGGCCTGCTCGGGGGAAAGGATCTGGCTGGTCACCCCGGGGCGGCTCTCGTTGGCGCAGTCGAACTTGCGCTCGCAGAAGCCGCACTTGATATTGCAGCCCGGCGCCACCGGCAGGTGGATGCGGCCGGTATTGGCGTGGTCCCCGCCGAAGCAGGGGTGGTCGGTCTGTCTCTTGGCTTTCATCATCGGGCATCCGGTGGCCATGGCTTTTCTCCTTTCGCGGCCGCATAAAGCGGTCGAAACGCAAACCGGCGCTGACCCGCTGTGGGGTGAGCGCCGATGCTCGTGTGACTGGATAGAAAAAGCCCCGCGGAGAGATCTCCGGGGGGCTTCTTTGCCGTCTTCAGGGGGCGATACGGCCTTGTATCGCAATATCGATTGTCTCTGTCCTTCTTATAGCATCAGTCGTGCCAAGTGGGCCGATGGGGCCGGCCCATTCCGTCAATCCCCGTCAAGACGGGCCTTTTCGGGCGCCGAGGCGGCAGTGGGCGAATACAGTCGCCCGAAAAAAAGGAGGCAGGAAGGACCCCTCTGATCCTCCCTGCCCATGCCAAAGGCAATTGCATCTCTGGAAAGTCCCTTTTTTCGGCAGGAGCTGAAAGGGGAAAGTCTCCAAAGTCGTTCGAGGGCGGATTCTTATTGAATCAGGCCGAGTGAGGGCAGGGGCCGTCGGGGGACGGCTTTTTGCAGCCGCATCCGCATGCCGCGTCATGGGCCGCCTGCAGAGCCGGGATGATCGGCCCGGAGGCATTGACCGCGACCATGCCGGCTTTCTGAAGTTCCTGCTTCGGCAACTCGCCGATCTGGGCGGTGACCACCGCTCTGCAGCCGTCCAGGGCCGCAACGATGGCGTTGAACTGTTCGTGGCGGAAGGGGTGGTCGGGGTCGAAGGAACAGTATTTCTCCACCTGCACTTCCTTGACCTGCCTGGGGTTGCCCTTTTTGAAGTCGTAGATCAGGAACCGCTAGGCATGGCCGAAGTGCTGGTCGACCTCGGTGCCGTTTTTCGATGCGACGGCGATGAGCATGGTGAACTCCCTTCGGTCAGCTATCAGCTATCAGTTGTCAGTTGTCAGTTGTCAGTTGTCAGTTGTCAGTTGTCAGTTGTCAGTTGTCAGTTGTCAGTTGTCAGTTGTCAGTTGTCAGTTGTCAAGGTTTTGAGACTAAAAGCTGATAGCAGCAAACTGACAGCTTGCAGCTTTCTTAGACTTCCATCGGCTTGAAGGAGAAGGCCTTCTTGCTGCAGGTCACCCCGCAGCCGGCGCAGCCGATGCAGGCATCGTTCTTGACGATCTCCATGACCATGCGGATCGATTCGGACTCCTCGTCCTCCAGATCGAAGGGCCCCAGCACTTTGCGGGAGCAGGCTTTGTAGCAGCGGCCGCAGCCGATGCACTTTTCGTGGTCGATCGCCTCGACGAAGGTGGGGGTCCAGTCGGCGCCGCCCTTGGTCTTGCCGGTCAGGTAAGCCATGGTACTTCTCCTTATGATTGTGGCGTGTAGGGGCGAATCTCCTATTCGCCCTCCGCGTTCCGGGCGATCACAAGGATCGCCCCTACATTGTCATCTGTCCAGGAACCCCGGTCGCTCGTTCTTGAGCATCGCCTTGCGCAGCCAGGGCGGCGGGCTGCCCCGAAGGACCTCCTGCAGCTTGGCCACCACGTCGGTGATCGGTTCCTGCTCCTTGCTCTTTATGGGGTGGATCTTTTTCTGGACCAGGCGCGCGGCAGCAGGCCCGCCGATCTGGGCGACGTAGACCAGTGCGCAGGTATCGAGGCCGGCGCAGCGTGCTTCGATGCGGTCGGCTTCGTCGTCCCCTTCGGTCTTGACCTGGAGCACGCCCGTGAATTCGGCCTCTTCCGGCCCGACTTCATAGATGTAGAACGCCTCGGCCCTGCCGAAGTGCTCGTCAACATGAACTTTGTCTGTGCTGGCAAATGCCACCTTCATGGTCAATCCTTTCAGCTCCGGGCCGACGATCTCGAAACGTCTTGTTCTGATCATGTCTTCCCCTTCGGGGAGAAGTGACGAGTGACGAGTGACGAGTGACGAGTTAAAAGCATTCTTTACTTGTCACTCGTCACCTGTCACTCGCTACTGCCTTTAGCGCATCATCTCGAACCACTGGTCTTCGCAAGTCTCGTCTTTGATGTCGAGGAACTTGTTGGCGATCATGGTCAGGATGTTGATGGCGCCCTGGTAGCCGATCACCGGGGAACGGTGCAGGTTGACGCGGTCGATGATCGGGAAGCCGATGCGGAACAGGGGGGTGTCCGCGTCGCGGGCGGCCCACTTGGCGTGGGTGTCGCCGATGATTCCGTCGACCGGGTCGGTCACCAGCAGGGAGCGCATGTGCCAGAGATCCTTGTTGATGTAGACGGTGCATCCCGCGCCGAAAGGGGACGTTTCCAGCAGCGCATCCATCTCCTTCTTGAACTTCTTGGTTGCCCGCGAGCAGAGGACGTGGTGGGGGATCGCTCCCATTTCGAGCAGGAAGCTGACGATGCCGATCAGGTAGTCGGGGTCACCGGCCACGGCGAACTTCTTGCCGTGCAGGTACTGGTGGGCGTCGGTCATGGCGTCGACGGCCCGGCCGCGCTCAGCCTTGAGCTCCGCGGGGATCTCCTTGCCGAAGAGCTCGGAGAGCTTCATCAGAAACTCGTCGGTCTTCGCGATGCCGAAGGGCATGGGCATCACGGCCTTCTCGCCGCTGTACTCGGCGTCGATCCACTTCATGGTGGTGGCAGTTGAGTACTTCTGCAGAGAGATGGTCGCCTTGCCGTTGATCGACTCGGCGGCGTCTTCGAGCTTGGTCCCGCCGGGGTAAAGCTGGTAGGTCCCGTCACAGGGGGTGTCGAAGACCTCGGAGGTGTCAGCCATCACCGTGTAGGGGATCTCCATGGCCTCGAGGATGCGCTTGTACTCGCGGATGTTGCCGGTGTTGCCGTCAAAACCGGGGATCAGGTTGAGCTTGCCGGTGCACTTGCCTTCGACCTTCTGATCCTTGGTGAGGTACTGCAGGACGGAGCGCATCATCGCGTCGTAACCGTGGATGTGGGTGCCGTTGAAGCTCGGGGTGTTGGCGTAGGGGGTCGGCAGGTCCTCCGGAATATGACCCTTCTGCTTGGCGTTGGTGATGAAGGCGGTCAGGTCGTCGCCGATGACCTCGGGCATGCAGGTGGTGTAGACCGGCATCATCTTCGGCTTGTAGAGGGCGTAGGCGTTCTCCAGGCCCTCGAAGAGGTTGTTCTGGCCGCCGAAGACGGCGCCGTCCTCGGTCATGGCGTCGCAGGTGGCCGCAGCGGGCTCGCGGTAGTGGCGGCTGAAGGTGCTGCGGAAGTAGGACGCGCACCCCTGGGAGCCGTGGACGAAGGGGAGGCTCCCCTCGAAGGCGGTGGCCACCATCTGCGCCCCGAGAGGCTGGCAGGCGTGGGCCGGGTTGATCACCAGGGCGGTCCTGGCGAAGTTCTTTTCCTTGTATTCTTCAGTGTTTATCCATTCCTTGACCTTCTCCACCTCTTCGGGGGAGTGCTCGGTCACTTTTTTCAATGCGCATTCGCTCATGGCGATAACTCCTTTAAGGTCGGTGATGGGTGACAAGCAAAGCAGAGCAAGCTTTAGGTGCTTTCCGTCACTCGTTACCCGTCACTTGTTACTGCTTTTAATACGGCGCCTTCACCAGTTTCCAGGTGGGGCTGTTGATCGCCATGTCGATGTCGCGGGCGAAGATCTTGAACCCTTCGTAACCGTGATAGGGACCCGAGTAGTCCCAGCTGTGCATCTGGCGGAAGGGGATGCCGGCCTTCTGGAAGACGTACTTCTCCTTGATGCCGGACCCGACCAGGTCGGGCTTGAGTTCTTCGACGAACTTCTCGAGCTCAAATTCGGAGACGTCGTCGTAGATCAAGGTCCCTTTGGCCATTTCCGGCGCGGTCCGGTCGTAGTCGTCCTGGTGGGCGAACTCGTAGCCGGCGCCAGTGATCTGGATGCCGAGGTCCTCGTAGGCGCCGATGGTGTGCCGGGGGCGCAGGCCGCCGACGAAGAGCATGGCGGTCTTGCCGTCGAGGCGCGGTTTGTACTGGTCGATCACCGCCTCCATGATCGGCTTGTACTTGGCGATCACCTTCTCGACGTTCGCCTTGATGGTGTCGTCGAACAGTTCGCCGATGGCGCGCAGGCTCTCCTCGATCTTGGTCGGGCCGAAGAAGTTGTACTCGAGCCAGGGAATGTCGTACTTCTCTTCCATGACCTTGCACATGTAGTTCATGGAGCGGTAGCAGTGGATCAGGTTGAGTTTGACGGTGTGGGTGGCGGCGATCTTCTCCACCTCGCCGTCGCCGGTCCAGACGCTCTTGACGTTGAGGCCGATCTCTTCGAGGATCGGCTTGGCGGCCCAAACGTCGCCGCCGATGTTGTAGTCGCCGATCAGCGCGACGTCGTAGGGGCCGGCTTCGTCCGGGAACTCGTACTTGCCGATGATGTGGTCGCGGATCGAGTCGTTGGAGATGTGGTGCCCCAGCGACTGGGAGACGCCGCGGAAACCCTCGCAGTTGCAGGGCACGACCAGCTTGTCGAGTTCGCCTTCCATCTTCTTGGCGACAGCGTTGATGTCGTCGCCGATGAGTCCGACCGGGCACTCGGAAAGGATCGACATCCCCTTGTTCAGGGGGAAGAGCTCGTCCGCCTCGCCCAGCAGTTTCTCCAGCTTCTGGTCGCCGCCGTAGACGATGTCGCGCTCCTGGAAATCTGAGGTGAAGTCCATGGGGAAGGAGGTGACGCCAGGGGTCCCCTGCATCAGGTTGCGCCGGGTCCCCCAGCTGTAGACGCCGCAGCCGATGGGGCCGTGGGAGACGTGGATCATGTCGCGGATCGGGCCCCAGACCACCCCCTTGGCGCCGGCGTATGCGCAGCCGCGCTGGCTCATGACCCCGGGGACGACCTTTTTGTTCGACTTGACCGCGCAGGGCGAGGCGCTCGGCTCGTTGGCGCCCAGGTGGGGGGCGCGTTTCTTATGGGCCTTCTCCGGCATCGCCGCGAGGGTCTCCTCGATCAGCTTCTCGGTTTTTTCTTTGGTCACGCCCGCGATGGGCTTTCTTTCGGCCATATTGAACTCCTTTAATGCCTGATTCTTAGATCTCTTCGATAGCGCCGCCACAGCGACGGGCAAGTTGCCCTCAGATCAAGGCGCACAAGGGAGAGCTGGCGAGGCGTAGCGGAAGCTACGTCGAACCTGCGATCCCGCAGGGCAACGCCGAGCTGGGGGCAAATCGCCCGGTGCCTTAAGCCGCCCCTTCGACCTTGCCGACGATCGACTCGTCTTCGGCTTCCATGATGCCGAATTCCATCAGCAGGTCTTCGAGCTCTTCCATCTCCAGCGGGTTGGGGACGACGAACATTTCGTTCTCGCTGATCTTGCGGGCCAGTTCGCGGTACTCGTTGGCCTGTTTGTGCTCGGGGGAGTACTCGATGACGGTCATCCGGCGCAGTTCGGCGCGCTGCACCTGGTTGTCGCGGGGGACGAAGTGGATCATCTGGGTGCCGAGGCGCTCGGCCAGGGCGGTAATCAGGTCCGCCTCGCGGTCGGTGTTGCGGCTGTTGCAGATCAGGCCGGCCAGGCGAACGCTGCCGGAAGCGGCGTACTTGACGATCCCTTTGCAGATGTTGTTGGCGGCGTACATGGCCATCATCTCGCCGGAGACGACGATGTAGATTTCCTGGGCCTTGTTCTCGCGTATCGGCATGGCGAAGCCGCCGCAGACGACGTCGCCGAGAACGTCGTAGAAGACGAAGTCGAGGTCGGGGGTGTAGGCGCCCTCCTCCTCGAGGAAGTTGATGGCGGTAATGACGCCGCGGCCGGCGCAGCCGACCCCCGGCTCGGGGCCGCCCGACTCGACGCATTTGACGTCGCCGTAGCCCCACTTGAGTACGTCTTCAAGCTCCAGGTCCTCGACGGTACCGAGCTCGCGGACCTTGTCCATGACCGTCTCCTGAGCTTTGGCGTGGAGGATCAGGCGGGTCGAGTCGGCCTTGGGGTCGCAACCGATGATCAGCACCTTCTTGCCGAGGGAGGCGAGTCCGGCCACCGTATTCTGGGTGGTGGTCGATTTGCCGATGCCGCCTTTGCCGTAGATCGCGATCTGACGAAGTTTTTTTTCAGCCATTTTCTCTTCCTCTCTTTCTGTTGTTTGCCGGCAGTCCCTCCGGCGTCTCCCCGAGGCGGCATCCTCGTTGATGTGTCCGGGTCCTCCTGTAGGCACTGCCATTCTGTCGTAAATATAAAAGCCCTACCCGGGACGATTCCTCAGGTAGGGCTCCATTGCCCGGGCGGCTCCGCCGTGGCGCCGCCCATCTGCTGTAGATACAAAAAGCCCGAGGGGGATCGCTCCCCGTCGGGCTTCATCGCCTCTGTCGCGGGCACACATCCTCGTGGCCCATTGACGTCTGTCACTCTCTATCTAGCAGAGAGCGTGCCAATATATTGAGGCATGCATATTTGCCCGGGCTTGCGCCTTTTTCGGAGAGTGGGGCGCTGGGGCCGATGGTCCGGTCTGCCCAAAATCTGCACATCCGGGTGGCATCTGCTGCACAGAGGGTGGGCAGCCGCCGCTCAGGACAGCATCTCGTAGAGGGTGATCAGGATCTCCAGGACGATGAGCAGGGTGATGTACCACTCCACCCTCAGGGAACGTTTGTTCTGGAGGAGGCTGAGCAGGGTCTCGGCGGTGCGGGAGATGAGCTCGAGCTTGCGCTCCAGGGCCATGTGCCTCTCGCTCAGTTCGTATTCGTCCTCGAGGCGGGCGTAGAGGTGTTCGTGCTCCGGGTTGTCCCAGAGAAGTCCCGGTTTTTCCACGATCTCTACCCGCCCGACCATGCGCCCCTGGATGGAGAGGGTGTCGCCGATGTGGCGCAGCAGATCCCGTCCTCTGGAACCTCCCCGGCCCTTGCGCTGCAGGCTCTCCGCAAGCGGCTCGATGTTCTGGAAGCTTGTCGCCACGCTTTTCTCGTAGTGGGCCAGCACCACGCTCTTGGCCAGCACCTCCGCCACCAACTGCAGGCGTTCGGGGGTGAAGGCGTGCAGGACGATGTCCTGCTCCCCGGTCCCCTCGGGACGCCCGGGGTCTTGCGCCACTTGGGCCTCCTCGCTCTCCGGTTCGGTGAAGGGCCCCTTGAGAAAGGGCGCCAGGTCCTTGAGGAAGGTCACCTCCTCCATCGCGCTCATGCAGAACAGCACCACGCAGCCGTAGCGGAACAACACCGCGCAGCCCGCTTCTCCGGCGGTCACCGTCAGGGGGCCTGAGGCCAGCCGGTGGGTTTTTTCGAAGGCGCGCAGGTCGAGGCGCTCGCCCACGAAGAGGGCGCGGGCCTTGACGCTTTTCTGGTCGTTGAAGGGCAGAGGTGTCATGGCGTGATCCCGGTGGCGGAGGGGGCAGAGGGGTTTTAATAAGTATACCCGACATCGGCCGATTTGCCCCCGGGCTCGGAACGTGCTTATAATGAAGATCGAATTCTCAAGTAAAGGAGGAGCCGCCATGTCCCTGCAGTGGACCGAGGATCTGGCCGTCGGACAGCCCCAGATCGACAGCCAGCACCGGGAGATGTTTCAGAGGTTCGATGCTTTTATGGAGGCCTGCAGCAAGCGCCATGGCCTTGAGCATCTGCGCGAGCTCTTCGCTTTCCTCGATCGGTACGTGGCCGAGCATTTTCAAGCCGAGGAGGCTCTCATGGAGGACCAGGGCTACGCCGACCTGGAGGCCCACCGGCAACAGCACGTCCACTTCCGTCGGCGCCTGGCGGACCTGAGAGACGAACTGGATGCTGCCGGCCCAACGGTACATGTGCTGGTGCATACCAACAAGGTTCTGCTTTTCTGGTTGACCGAGCACATCAAGGCGGAGGACAGGCGCTTCGGCGAGCATCTCAGGAGGAAGGCCGGATCCGTCAGGGCAAACCTCTCGGAGTCCGGCTGACCGGAGACTTCCCCTCGATAGGAAGACCTGCTGAAAAAGAAAGGCGGACCCGCACGGTCCGCCTTTCTGTATTCACGGAGGGGCGGAGGCCCTTTCTTGGCGAGGGCCTCCTGAATTCCCAGCTGTTTCTGAAAGGGCAAGGGAGGGGCTTGGGAGGTCTCCCTTTCGTGCTCTCGGTCGTGGCGCCGCCCGTCAGGACTGGACGAGGAAGGTCACCTTGGCATTGAGCCGGTACTTGATGATCCTGTTGTCCTCCACGATGGCCTGGATGTCCTGAAGGTAGAGGTTCATGATGCCGTCGACGGACCGGGCCGTTTCGATCAGGGCCGCCTCGGCGGCCGCCTCGATGGATTTTCCTTCGGAATGGATTTCGATGACCTTGGCAACAGACATGGTGTCCTCCCTCTTTGGTTAATGGTGACGTTCGGCTTGCTCCTTAACTCCTACCATACGCGGACGCCAATGCAAGAGGGGGAGGGCCTGCCGTGGACCGAGCGGTTCCGGGTGCGACTCAGGGGGCGGGTTGGGCCGGTTCAGGGGCCGGGAACAAGTAAAAAAGGCGACGGCATGACCGCCCTCTTTGTTTCTGGCCGGTCGAGGTGAAGACCCCGGCCGGCCGCTCCCGTTTCACCATCCTTTGTTCCTGCCGGGAAACGGAAATCCTCGATGGGGAACGTGGGGATCACACTCCACCCTCACCTTTATTTCAGCGAACGTTTCTTGGCCCCTTTGGGGGTGATCTCCTCGCAGCTCTCGATCGACCAGACTCCCGAACCCTTACCGACCTTTAGATTGAAGTAGCCGTGGTTGCACATCAGCACTTTGCCGGTTTCGTTGGTTTTTGTGTTCAGGACGGTGTGTTTTTTTCGGTCTCGATGTCCTTACGGGGTTTTTCATCGTCGAAGGTTTGCATGGTGCCTTTCCTCTCTCCTCCTGTGGAAAAAGGTCACCTTCCGTACCACTCTTTAGAACGAAGCGGTTGCGGGGATGGGTGTGAATTTTCTTGCCGGTCCCTGCCTCTTGGCTTACCTTAGGCGGCATGCGGGGTTCGGTCTGGAAAATCGCTTGGCAACTCTTCGTCCCCGGCGGGGTGTTGGCCGCCGCGGCGGTGGTGCTTTTTCACGGAATGCAGCTGCCGGGCCGGGTGCAGGCCTTTCTGCCCTTTTATCCCTTCCTGGTCCTCGGCATCGGCCTTCTTCTCGGGTGGCGTTTCAACCGCAGCCGCCTGGTCTTCGTTCTGCTGTTCCTGGCCCTGGCAGACCGGGCGCTCGCTCTCGGGCTCTCAGGCGAGAGCGGGCGGATCGTCCGGGACGCCGTTGCTCTGCTGCTGCCTCTCAACCTGGCCGTCCTTTCGGCCCTGGTCGAGCGGGGGATATTCACCCCCTCGGGGCTGTTGCGCCTCGGGGCGCTCGCGGCCCAGCCCGTTCTCCTTGCCGGGCTGTACCGTTCGGATTACGCCGAGGTTCCGGAGTGGATACGTCGTCCTCTCGTCGATCTTCCCCTTCTCGAGGGGATTCCCCTGCCCCAATTATCCCTGCTCGCTTTCGCGCTCGGGATGGCCTATCTGCTCGTGCGTTTTCTGCGCCGCCCGGCGGCCTTCGAGGGGGGATTTCTCTGGGCGCTGCCGGCGGCGTGGCTCCCCCTTGCCGGGGGGGTGACCGGGTACACCCTCAGCTGGTGGTTTGCCACGGCCGGCCTGATCCTGGTTGTGGGGGTCGTCGAAACATCCCACCGCATGGCTTTTCGCGACGAACTCACCGGGCTCCCGGGGCGGAGGGCCCTTAGCGAGGCCCTGCTCCGGCTCGGGAGACGCTATACCCTGGCGATGGTCGATATCGACCATTTCAAGAAGGTCAACGACCGTTACGGCCACGATGTGGGCGACCAGGTGCTGAAGATGGTCGCCGTCAGGCTGGCGGCCGTCGGCGGGGGCGGCAGGGCCTTTCGCTATGGCGGGGAGGAATTCACACTCCTCTTTGCCGGCAGGTCGGCCGAGGAGGTCCTGCCCCGCCTGGAGGGGCTCCGGGAGGCGGTCGCCGGATCGGGGTTCGTTGTTCGCCATCGCAGCCGTCCGAAAGACAAGCCCCCGGTCAAGCCGAGCAAGGCGGGGCGGAAAAGGCTTTCCGTCACGGTGAGTATCGGGGTTGCCGAGAGCCAGGGGGAAAAGGTGCCCGCTTCCCAGGTGATCAAGGACGCCGACCGGGCCCTGTACCGGGCAAAAAGCGGTGGCCGCAACCGGGTTCGGAGTTAGAATCCCGTGCCGTTGGTTATTGAATCTTGTTTGGTTGTGCGCCAGCAACAAATAACGATAATGATGATTGGTCGCAGAACAAGGGCCATTGGCTGTCGCAAAAGGGGAACAAGACGAATTTCAGGGTTTTTCTTTGCGGCTTTGCGGCTCGAGTGAGCGAATGCGAACGGGCGAGAAGCCGATTTTGATTACAATCGTCCCTGTCGCTCTGCCCGATGGCAAGTTCCTGCAGCCTGTCGGAGCTCAATGTGAGCGAAGTGCATAACCAGATATTTATTCGGGGGAGACGCCGTTGGAAAGAATACTCGCCATCGAGGACAGCAAGGTCGTTCAGGCCCAGCTTGAAGAGATCCTTCAGGAGCGCTACCGGCTTGACCTCAGGGACGACGGGCCGTCGGGCATTGACGCCGCCCGCCGGGAGCCGCCCGACCTGATCCTGCTCGATATCTACCTGCCGAAAATGGACGGCTACGAGGTCTGCCGCTTGCTGAAACAGGACGAAACGACCCGCGAGGTGCCGGTCGTCTTTATCACGTCCCTCGACGCGGAAGGGGAGAAGGTCAAGGGGTTCGAGGCGGGGGCGGACGACTATATCGTCAAGCCCTTTTATCCAGGCGAGCTGTTGGCGCGGGTGAATCTGCACCTCGCCTCCCGGCGGGAGAAGCGGCTTGCGCTGGATCTCGAACGCTTGAAGCTGCTCCAGGAGATGGCGGTGGCCATCAGCCACGAACTCAACAACCCGCTGACCGCCATCTTCGGCCGCCTGCACCTGGCGGAAAGGGGACTTTCCGGCCATGGAGGAGCGGTCAGGGGGCACCTGGCGGAGATCCGGGAGGAGCTGGGAAAGATCCGCGAAATCGTCGCCAAGCTCGCCAACGCTTCGCGAATGGCGAAGACCGGGTATGTCATGGGGGAGGAGATGATCGATCTGCATGAGATCTAGGCACTCGGGCTCTCCACCTGAAGCCTAGCAGCACTCCTTCTCGATCTGGTCGAGAAGGGCCAGCGCGTCCCGGTCGTCGCATGCTTCGAAAAACTCCCGGATGTTGTTGATGTAGGCGTGGATCAGGAACAGTTCGTCCGGGTTCCCGGGCGTTCCGGCCCTCTCGAGCTTGGTCCTGAACTTTTCCCAGAAGGGGTCGGAATTGGGCGCATCGCCGATGTGCCCCAGCAGCATCGCCATCAGTTTTCTGGAGTTTCCCGTGCAATCGATCCCCGCGAAGGAGACGTAGCGGTCCGTCTTTTTATTCTCTTGGTTCAAATCGTCATCCTTTCGACCGCTCCGCTCAATCGATCCCGTCCAGGCGCAGTGCGAAGGTCAGGTCCATTCCCGCCAGGGGGTGGTTGCCGTCGAGGGTCACCTCTCCCTCACCGACCCGCGTCACCAGCATCACCCTCTCCTTGCCGTCCTTGAACTCGAGGCTCAGCTTCTGGCCGACCTTGATCTCCCTGTCCGCCGGGAACGCCTCGCGCCTCAGGGTCAGGACGTTCTCCTCCCGGCGGGGCCCGTAGGCCTTGTCGGCGGGGAGGAGGATATTCCTCGTCTCGCCTGCCTTCATGCCGACCACTTCCCGTTCAAGGGCCGGGAAGACCTCCTCGGCGCCAATGGTGAAGACCAGGGGGGTCTCGTCGGTGGTGCTGTCGAATATCCGGCCGTTGTCGAGGGTGCCGATGTACTGCACGGTTACCCGGTCGCCGCGTTTCGCCGTTTGCATCGCTTCTTCCTTTCGTCGGCCCGGACCAGGCCTGTCTGTTTTGGTCCATCGGGGAGAATGGGCACCGGCGTTTGCCTCTGGAGCGCGGAGACACGGAGGAGGCTCCGAGGTCTTTGCAGCAGCTTCGCTCACCTCGCCGAAATGACCAGGAACCGTTCGTCGAAATGCCTCTCCAGGATCGGCCGCACCTGCGCCCATTCCAGTCCGCCCCCGCCGCAGCCGGGGCGCGGCACGACGATCCGCTTCCATCCCTTCTGGTTCGCCAGGCTCACCAGCTCCCGGCAGGACTGTTCGATGAGGCGCGGCTCGGCGATGCCGAAGGGGTCGTCCTCCACAGGGAAGCTGACCATGCCGTCTCCCATGTCGTAGACGTGGTTGCCGCCGGAGAGGATCAGCGCTCCGAACCGCTGCGCCAACCCGGGGAATCGGTCCCTGGCCTGGCGGGCGCAGCCGCGCAGCATGACCGCCTCGCCCCGCTTGCTCACCCGGCCGCAGGTGGTGATCGCGAGGATCGCCCTGCCGAGGTGATCCCACAGTTCGCCGCGGATCTCTATCGTCCCGCCGCTGCTCATCCGGCCTGCCGCCGGCAGGCGCCGAGGATTCCCTCCATAGTGCCGAGCAGACAGTCGAAGACCTCTTCCCGGGAGGTGACGAACAGGGGGACATCCTCGTTGAGGACCTCCTCCATGCGGTGCAGCACCTGGCCGTCGATGGTCTCGAGAGCGTTCATCACCGCTTCGAACATGGGGATGACTTCGTAGAGGTCGTCCCGGTCGAAGGGGTTCGGGTCGGGCTTGCCTTTTAATTTGGGCCGTTCGCGGGTTTCTTTTTTCCGGGGGTATCTGAACTGCAGGTCCGAGGGTTTGATTATTATGCCCATGACTCCCCTTTGTGCCTTTCTTTTAAGCAGGCCTTAGCCGCAAGCGGAGCAGCCGCCGCAGGTGCCCTTGATCACCGCTCTGTCGTTCGGCTCCTGGCGGCAGAAGGCCTCCAGGCTCGCCATGCTGACCTGCCAGGTGCCGTCGATGTCGCGACCGCAGAGCAGCCCCCGTTTGATCAGCATGAGCACCTTGAGATGGGTTGTGTGCAGCACCTTGGCCGCCTGCTCGGCGGGCAGCCAACTGGCCTCGAATGTCTTCGCTTTCATCGAATTCTCTCCCTTGTCGCAGAGCTGGGAACAGAAAAGCCCGCGGAGAATATTCCCCGGGGGCTTCGTTGCGGGCAGGGAGCACGGCACTGTGCTCCGGAGATGTCTCAATGAGAAAGCAGGAATCAGGCCAAGAAGTGAGGGGAGGCCTCAAGATGCCGCGGGCCTCGCAAGGCGGTCCCTTTGAGCCGACCGGCCGGGGAGCGCCCTAACCGGCCGCGGAGAATTCCCGGCGGCGTTCGGCGTGGCAGAAGGCATTGATCCGTGCCAGGTTGGAGGCGGTGATCTCGTCAATGCGCACCGCGGCGGAGAAAAGAGGGTGTTGCCGACCGGTGCGCACCACGGTCCCGATGCATTCGACCGTGGCTTGTGGCAGGCGGATGTGCAACCGCAGCCTCTGGTCCATGGCCAGCTCCCGTTCGGATGGGAAATAGACGCCGCCGCCGCTGATGTCTCCCCATCCCCCAAGGACCTCGATCGGTTCGCTCTCCCCCTCCGGGGTGATGAGCCGGAAGCTCAGGAAGAGCCGGGTCTCCACCCGAAAGAAGATCCGTCGGCTGGGGAAGTCCCCCCCGTAGAGCACGGCCAGTCGGAGGCGCCCCCCGTCAAGGACCTCTTCGATGCGGGCGCTCACCGGCGGGTCGCTGCCCTGTCCGGCCAGGGTGACCAGGCAGGGTTTGTCCAGGGCGATGGATTCGAGGGGGAGGGGGCCGGGGAATGCCTCGGCCTCAAAACAGGGGAGACCGGTCGGCCGCGCCCTGCAGGCGACCCGCATGGTTCCTCCCGCCCGTGCGGCAAACTCGATGGCCATCTTCTGCCCGTCCTCCAGGTGTTGCAGATCCTCCAGCGGGTCTCGTGCGTACGCATTCATGCGGGTCCCCTCCTTGCTGCCGGCTTTCCGGTTTGGCGGTTGACAAAAAGCAACCTATTCAGCTCTCAGCAGGCTCCGGCGGTTTCTGTCCAGGCATTCATTTCCATGCCTTCTCCCCACGGCCCCTTTAAAAATGGCGAGCGTCTCCTTTTTTTTATATTAATTAAAGAGGGTTGTCAACGGGAAGCTCCTGTAACCGGTGGAAAAACCGCGCTTTCTTTACATGTTCGGCGTCAAAGGTGTTTCGGGTTACAAGACGATGTTCCAAATTTCCATGGGTGTAATTTTTTTCGATTTTTTTTGTTCACCCGCCGAGGGGAAGGCGTTGTGATTTTGAACCTTTATGCAGGAAAATCTTTTAAAAACAGTATTTTACGAATTTTCGGGTATTGACAGGCCGTTTGTGTGGTCATACCATTGAGCCAGGTTTGGAGCCGTCCCGTGGCGCGGGGCGGCCTGTCCGCAGGGCATAGCAAAAGGAGACCGTCATGGCAAGAAAGCTGAACACCATTTTTCACGATCTGCAAATAGGCCTGAAACAAAATGCCTACCGCACCATGCGCCGCCTGGCTCAGGGTTGGGACCAGCAGGGCCTGCTGCCCCCGGGCCGCTAGGCAGCAGGAGAACCCGGTGCAACTCCGGAGGGGAGGGCGACGATAACGGTTCGCTGGCTCCGGGGCGATGGCGCCGTGATTCGCGCCGGGAAACCCTCCCCCGTATCGGAAGTGTTCAAATGACAACGCCCGACAGCGTAAGCTGCCGGGCGTTTGTATTTGATGCCGGACGGGCAGGGGGGCGCGGGCCGGGGAGTGAAATTCACTCCAATCGCGCAAGGGCTGCTGGAGAAGTGCTCGGCGCTGGCCCACGCCCTTGCGAAGAGTTTGCGTGACCAGAGCTCAAGCATCCCTGCCTCCCTGCCCGTTTCGCAACGTCCGTGATTGCCCCGTTTCAGTCTGTCCTGCAATTTTAACAGGAGGTTCCCCAGGGGAAAGGACACGGCGTTTATGTCGGGGGCCCTGCAAGCCTATTGGCCGGACTCTATCGGTCCGCAAGCCATAGGGCCCTGGACGTTGTAACCCCTCAAGGCAGGCGGGAGATCGTTACGATTCCCAGGTAGCCGTCGACCGTGACCCGGTCTCCCGTGCGGATCCGGAGGGTGGCCTCGGGGACTCCGGTGACGCAGGGAAGGCCGTACTCCCGGGCGATGATGGCACCGTGGATGAGCATGCCGCCGCGCCGCTCGACGATCCCTGCGGCCAGGGGGGCGAGGAAGGTCATGGTGGGATCGATGGCGTCGCAGATCAGGATTTCTCCCGAGCGGAAGGTCCCCATCCCGGCCGCTTCGTCGATCACCCGGGCGCTGCCGGTGGCGACCCCGGGACCTGCGGGCTGGCCCTGCAGCTGGCGGGCCTGTACCTGGCCCAGCCGCGGGGCCTCTCTCGGCGCCGGGCCCGGCCCCCCCTCTTCGGCCGGAAACAGTCCTTCCAGGGCCGGAACCGGCTTGGCTGCCAGGCGCCGGCGGGCCTCGTCCTCGGCTGCGGCGAGCTGGGTGTGGATCTTCCCGAGGCTGATGTTGTCGTCGTCGCGCAACCTGTAGCTGGCCCTGGCCAGGTCGAGCACCTCCTCGGCCATGGTCCGCTGCTCCCCTTCGAACTTCTCCAGAAACGCTCTCCGCAGTCGTTCGGGAGAGGTCTTTTCCGCGGCGCTGTCTCCTCCGGCGGCCGGGGCAAGCTCCAGGATCAGGGGGGCGAGGCGGAGGCGCAGGGCGACGGCTTCGGTTGCGCCGGGAAGGAGACCGAAGAATTCAGCCAGCAGCCGCTCCAGCTGCTCTTCCAGGGGGCCCGGCCAGGGCTGCTCCGGAGTCCTGCGCAGGTGCTCGGCCCATTCGGGGCGGTGGCGCAGGGCGGCGGCCATCTGCTCGAGGCCGCGGTTGCGATCGACGGCCCGCATCCCCGTCCCCCCCAGCAGGGCCAGGAAGTCGAAGGGATCCTCGGGGTGCAGGGCGTCGTTGAAGAAGGTTCCGAAGAGGCGGACGCCGTGGGCCATGGGGATGCACTTGTCGCGGTAGGTCTCCTCCCACCCCGCCACGATCTGCCGGCGGCGGCCGATTTCCGCAGCGAGCTCCCGGTCGGGAAGCCCGGCCGGGTCGATCACGGCCAGGGCCGCGGCCTCGGTTTCCATCCGCGGCAGCAGCTCCTCCTCGATGCTGCGGCGGAGCCGGCGCAGGTTTTCCACGCTGCGGTGCAGGCTCAGGTACCAGCGGCGGGAATCGTCCCCGGCGGCGGTGGTGATCGGTCGGGCCTGGAGCAGGATCAGCTCCTCGCCGCGGAGGGTCCACTCCACGTCCTGGGGGCGGCCGGAGAGGGCTTCCAGGTCCCGCGCCGCGGCGGCGACCCGCAGCACCTCCCCATCGGCCAGGGGCGCCATGGATGACTGCGCCGGGGGCAGGGGTTCGCTCCTCACCCCGCCGGGGCCGGGCCGCAGGGCCGCCTCCCGGGAAGGGGCGCGGCGGGCGACGATGGTTTCGCCGTGCTCCACCTCCCAGTGGTCGGGTTCCACGCTGCCGTCCACCAGGCCCTGGTTGAGGCCCCAGACCGCCTCGACCACGGCGCGCTCCCCGCCATCGGGGGCGCGGCTGAAGGCCACCCCGGAGCGCTCCCCCTCCGCCAGTTCCTGGACCAGCACGGCCATGGAGCTGCGTTCCACGGCCAAACCCAGCTCCTGGCGGTAGAGCAGGGCCCGGTCCGACCACAGGGAGGCCCACACCTTGCGCACCCCCCCGAGGATCTCCTCTGTCCCCCGGAGGTTGACGAAGGAGTCGTGCAGGCCGGCGAAGGAGGCCCCCGGAGCGTCCTCCCCCGGGGCCGAGGAGCGCACCACCACCGCCTTCCCGGCGAAGGGGGCCAGGGCCGCAGCGGCCTGTTTCCCCAACTCCTTCGGCAGGGGGGTGGTGAGGAACAGGGCGCGGATGCGCAGGGAGGCGTCCCACAACTCCTCCCAGCGCATTTCGGACATCTCCTTGCGCCCCAGTTCCATGCCGATGCGGTCCCCCAGGCCGGTCTGCCGCAGGTAGCGGCGGTAGAGTCCGATCGTCAGGCAGAGGGCGGGGGGGACCGAATGGCCTGACTTGAGGAGGAGGGAGAGGGCCCATGCCTTGCCTCCGACGAGGGGGCGTTGGCGCGGTGCGATCTGATCGAGGGACAGGGCCCAGTTCACGGTTCCAGGCACAGTTCCTCCACCTCCTGGAAGCGGCGGACCAGGCAGTAGCGCCGGACCGCGACCCGCAACAGGGTACAGCTGGGTGAGGCGACGAATTCGCGCAGGTAGGGGTGTCTGGCCAGGTAGAGCGGGAGGAGGGCCTCCCGTTCGGGGGCGGAGGCCTCGACGGCCGTGCCGAGGGCGGTGACCGCGGCCGCCTCGCGGAAGTCGGCGGCGCTCCCGGTGCGGCTGTCGACCAGGAGGGAAACCCGGGGGTCGGCCTCGAGGTTGGCGAACTTGCGGGTTGCGCTGGTGGTGGCGAAGACCAGGTGGCGCAGGTCGTCGCTGGCGGCGAAGGCTACCAGGGTGGTGTAGGGGTGGCCCTCCAGGCTGGTGGCCAGCACTCCCAGTCTCTGCCCCTCGAGCAGTTCCCGAACGGCTTCCTCCATGACCTTTTCCTCCTTCGGGTGGAGGCTCATCTTTTCGCCCTTTCGGCCAGGCGGGCGATGCGGCCCGCGGCAAGGCGGCAGACCGCGGCATAAGGAGCGGCCCAGAGGGGGACGATGAAGACTAGGCGGCAGCGGCCCCGGCCCTGTGGTTCTACCCGGTGGCCTGTGGCCGGCACCCCCGCCACCTTCCAGGCCCAGGATCGTCCGGGTTCGAAGGCGGTGACGGTGAAGGTGAGCCACACCCCCAGGGGGGTGCGCACCGCTCCCCGGCTTCCGCCGCGGATGTTTCGCTCGGAGCAGCGCACCTCCGCCACCGACGGTCCCCAGCGGGGCCACTGGCGGGTGTCGGTGAGCAGCGCCCAGACCGCCGTGGCGGGTGCGGAGATGTCGCGGGTGATCTCGATGCCGGCCATGGCTTCTCCTCCCTTTAAGCCTAGACCCTCGGGGGAAAGATGCAAAGTCGGCCCCGCTTTTCTGCTACAGTTGGCAGGAGATGTTGCGCTTCGGCCTGTGCTGCATATTCCGAGAGGAACCGATCCGCTTTCGGGCGACCACCGCCAAGGCTTTGCTGAGCCTCGACCGACGCGCCCGGCTGGCGAAGCTGTCGCGGCTGGCAATGGAGAACGCCTCCAGCCTCCTGGCGGCGCTGGAGGCGGTGCGACGCCTCGGTTTCGGCGCCTTCCGGGTCCTCTCCCCCCTGCTGCCCCGCTATACCCATCCCGAGGTCGGCTACCGCTTGGAGGACCTGCCCGGTGGGGATGCGATCACCGCCAAGCTGAGAGAGGCCGCCGCCTTCCGGGCGCTCCACGACCTGCGTCTGAGCTTCCACCCGGACCAGTTCGTGGTCCTCAGCTCCCCGCGCCCCGAGGTTGTTGAACGCTCCCTGGCGGAACTGGAGTACCAGGGACTGATGGCCGAACTCGTCGGCGCCGAAACCATCACCCTCCACGGTGGCGGCGGCTACGGCGACAAGGGCCAGGCCCTGGCCAGGTGGCGGAAGCACTTCGCCGAACTCTCGCCCGGGGTGCGCGGCCGCCTGGCCCTGGAAAACGACGACGTTACCTACACGGTGCGCGACCTGCTGCCGGCCTGCGAGGCTCTCGGAGTCCCGCTTGTCTACGACGTCCACCACCACCGCTGCAATCCAGACGGGCTTTCCGTCGCCGAGGCCACGGCCCTGGCCGCCGCCACCTGGCGGGAGGCCGGCCGCGAGCCGTGGTTTCACGTCTCCTCCCCCAGGAACGGCTGGGGGGGGAACGCCCCCAAACCCCACGCCGACTATCTCGACCCCTCTGATTTCCCGACGGAGTGGCTGGGGCTGGATGCGACGGTGGACGTGGAGGCCAAGGCCAAGGAACTGGCGGTGGCGCGGCTGATGAAGGAACTGGGGGCGGAGCCCTGGATGGGAAAGGGGAGGGGGGGATGAGCCGGGCAGGCCGTGGACGCAGACGGTTCGACTCTTCCGGCCCGGCCCCGGGACGCGATACCCTGGCCAGGCGGCCGCGTCCGTGTTATCCTGCATCTTCCGATTGAGCGTGACCAGATTCCCGTCATTCCCGATGTTCTCTATGGAAGCCTTCGATCCGCAGATGTGCAGTCAGTGCCGGGGGCTGTGCTGTCAAAGCCACCCCGGCGTTTGGGCCGATCCTCACCGCTTCGCCTCGATCTTCTTCGGGGGCGAGCGGGTCGTTCTCGAACGCCTGCGCCGGGAACTGCCCGAGCTGGGGCTGACCCTTCGGGATTACAGCGGGGTGCCCGTCCCGGCGCCCCAGCCCGGCCCCGGGGGATGCTCCCTCCTCTCGGAGCAGGGCTGCAGCCTCTCCCCCGAACAGCGTCCCTGTCAGTGCCTGGCTCTGATTCCTTCCATCGAGACCCTTCTCGACGGGGAGGTCCGCTGTCATCTGCCGGGCCCTTATACCTACGGGGCGGTCCGGGAGCGTTGGAGGGCCTACTGGGCGGTGTCGGCTTGATCCCTTCCCTGCGGAAAAAATCCTTATTGAAGACCGGGGAGTATGTTATGTTGGGGGGACTTTTTCATGAGGCTGACTGGCCGAGGGGAGGGGGGCGCCCCGGCCCGATCTGGCCATCGATGTGCGGGAGGGACCGATGCAATTGCGTGTTTTGGGGTGCGGCGGGGCAGAGCTTCCATACAGCCGGCCGCCGGCATTCCTTCTCGATGGTTCGTTGCTGCTCGATGCGGGCACGGTCGGGGCGGTCCTCGATGAGCATGAGCAATGCGACATCAACCACGTCCTGCTCACCCACGCCCATCTCGATCATACCCGGGCCCTGCCTTTTCTCGCGGACAACCTGAACCTGTGTCGCTGGCCCAAGACCCTTGAGGTCCACGGCAGTGCCGACTGCCTGCAGGCGGTCCAGACCCACCTGATGAACAACGTGATCTGGCCCGATTTTTCCACGCTCGGCCTGATCGGCAATCCGGCCATCGCCTACCGGGAGTTGTGCGAGGGCCAGACGGTGCACCTCGATTCCTTCGAGGTGACGGCCTACCCCGTGAACCACGTCGTTCCGGCGCAGGGCTACCTGGTACGCAAGGGGGGCAAGTCCATCCTCTATACCGGCGACACCGGTCCCTCCGAAGAAATATGGAAGGGCGCGGCGGACCTGTCCCTGCTCTTGGCCGAGGTGTCCTTTCCCAACGACATGGAGGACGTGGCGCGCCTGACCGGCCACCTGACCCCGCGCCTGCTGGTCGAGTAACTGAACAAGATGGAAACCCTGCCGCCCCGCATCCTCGCAACCCACCTCAAGCCGCTCTTTCGCGAGGCCATCGCCGCGGAAGTCCGCGCCCTGGGCATTCCTCAGATGGAACTGGCGGAGGATGGAGCGGTTTACGAACTGTAGGGGGGACTCAGAGGCCTCTGACCGTGTCCCGGCTGGATTGCTTGGCCTCGTACATGGCCTGGTCGGCGAGCCGGATGAGGTCTTCCTTGCCTCCGGCGTCTTCGGGGAAGGAGGCGATTCCGAAGCTGGCCGTCACTTCGACGGGGCTGCCGTCTTCGGTGAGGAACTCGAGGGTCCGGATCTTGCGACGCAGCTTGGTGGCCACTTCGAAGGCCCCCTGCTTGGGGGTGGCAGGGAGGATGAGGACGAATTCGTCGCCGCCGTAGCGGGCAGCCCGGTCGACCCTGCGGATGGATCCTTTGAGCAGGTCTCCGATCTCGGCGAGCAGCTTGCTGCCGGACCGGTGACCGTAGGTGTCGTTGACGGTCTTGAAATGGTCAAGGTCGAAAAAGACCAGCGACAGGTCGCTACCCACGCGGGCGCTTCGCTCGATCTCGTATTCGAGAAGAGAGTGGAAGTGGCGGGCGTTGAACAGCCCCGTCAGGTCGTCTGTGACTGCCAGGTCGCTGATCTTTTCGAAGTTGCGGGCGTTTTCGATGGCGATGGCTACGAAATCGGCGATCGAGGAAAGGATGGAGAGGTCGGCCTTTCCGAATTCCCCCTCTCCGAGGGGGTTGATGAGCTGGATGACCCCGAGACTTCTTTCCTTGCTCTTGATCGGGACGCAGACGACTGAGTGAGTGGAAAAGGAGACCGCCCGGTCCACCTCGCGGGCGAAGCGGGGATCCTTCTGCACGTCGTTGACCAGCACCGGCTCCCCGTGCTTCGCAACCCACCCGGCGATGCCCTCGCCCGGGTGGAGCCGAATCGCCCGGAGTTGTTATGCGGCCGGGGAAACCGCGATCTCGAAGGTGAGTTCGCCGCTCGCTTCGTCAACCAGGAGCAGGGACCAGATCCGGCACCGAAGGAGGCCTCCCACCTTTTCCATGACGGTGCGGAGGATCTCATCGAGTTGGAGGGTCGATGTGAGGACCTTGCCCACCTCCAGGAGGGTCTTCAGTTCGTCGTTCCGCCGCTGCAGGACCGCGAGGCGGGAACGGTTGTCGTCGATACCTTTCATGAGTTTCATCCGTTGCTCGGTTAGGCCTTCTTCTTATTCCTCGGCACTGATCCTGCAAAACATAAGCAGATAATGAGGCGGAAGGGTGCCGGGCCGTTAAAAAGGTCAAGATAACGACACCCCCCGGTTCTCGGTTGCGGGGCAGGGGTATTCTAAACCCTGTGGCTCGTTTCGCCAAGGAATTGTTCAAAACCGGGTTGAAGGCCGAGGGCTGACCCTCTCGGAAGGCCCTTCGGACTCCCTGCAGGAAGGGGTCAGGGGGCGCGCCCCATAGAACTCTGGTGCAATTGTGGACAAGCTGTGCCGCATCTGTCTTTTGCTCACCGCCGGGACCGTCTTCCTGGTCATCCTCCTCTATTACCTGCAGACGGGTCTTTTGGAGAGCATCGAGGCCAAGACCTTCGATCTGCGCCTGCAGACCCTGCGGGACGGGCGGCCCCCCTCGGACAAGCTGGCCATTGTCGCCATCGACGAGAAGAGCATCGAGGCGCTGGGACGTTTCCCGTGGTCCCGCAGTCATTTCAGCCGGTTTCTTGACGCCGCCGCGACGGCCGGGGCCCAGGCGGTCCTTTTCGATGTGCTCTTTCTCGAGGGGCAGAGTCCCGAGGTGGACCGGGAACTGGCCGACGCCATCCGACGCTCGGACATGACGACCCTGGCGGCTGCCGTCGAATTCGCACCCGACGGCGGCGTTTCGGCTGTCCGGCGGACCTTTCCGATCCTCGGCCGGGCCGCCCGGCGTTCGGCTCACATCAACATCCTTCCGGACGAGGACGGCGTGACCCGCTGGACCCCCCTGCTCCTTCCGACGGGGGACGGCTACCTTCCCTCCCTGGGGCTGGCGACGGCCATGGACGCCCTGGGCGTGCGCCTGTTCGAGGTCGGGGAGTACGAGGTGCGGGTCGGCGACCGGATCATTCCCACCGACGGTCAGCATCGCATGCTCATCGACTACACCGGGCCGCCCGGGGCCTATCCGCGCTACTCCCTGGTGGACGTCCTGGAGGGCCGGGTCGGGCAGGAGGAGCTGCGTGGCAGGGTCCTGCTGGTGGGCGCGACGGCACTTGGGCTGCTCGACATGCGGGTCACCCCATTCTCCAATAACAGCCCCGGGGTGGAGCTCAACGCCAACGTGGCCGACACCATCCTGCGGGGCGACTATCTGCGCAGGGGGGGGATGGAGGCCCTTCTCGACCTGCTGCTCATTGTCGGTCTCGGTTTTGCGGTCTCGGTGGTCTCCTTCCGCTTCCGGGTGGCGGTGGCCTTCCCCGTCACCGTTCTGATCGCCGTCGCCTGCGTCCTGCTCGTCGGCGAGGCGTTCGTAGCCGGGCGCTGGTTGAGCCTTGTCTACCCCCTTCTTGCCGTCACCCTGGTCTACGCCCTCATTTCCTATCTGCGGTTCATGCTTCAGGACCGCCGGGCGGCGGCGGTCCGCGCCATGTTCTCCAGCTATGTTTCCAAGAAGGTGGTCGACCAGTTGGTGAAAAACCCCGAACTCGCACGGGTCGGAGGCGACAGCAAGGTTGTCACGATCCTGTTCGCCGATATCCGCAACTACACTTCCTACAGCGAAAAGCGCACTCCCCGCCAGGTGGTCAGGATCCTCAACGAATACCTGGCGGCGATGACCGAGGTGGTCCTGGAGCACGACGGGACCGTGGACAAGTTCATGGGGGACGGCATCCTCGCCTACTGGGGCGCCCCCCTGGAGCAGGAGAACCACGCCGAGCTGGCGGCCCGCTGCGCCCTGAAGATGCTCGAGCGCCTCAAGTCCCTGCAGAAGCGCTGGGGCCAGTCCGGGCAGGAGCCTCTCGAGTGCGGCATCGGCCTCAACTCCGGCGAGGTGATCGCCGGCAACATCGGCGCCCAGGGCAAGAAGGTGGAGTACACCGTCATCGGCTACACCGTCAATCTCGCCTTTCGCATCCAGAGCGAGGGCCGGGAGCGGAACCGTCCCGTGATCACGGCGTCCACCTTCGAAAATATCCGCCACATGGCGCATTGCGAACCGATGCCGGCGGTCCGGGTCAAGGGCAAGCAGGACCCGGTGCCCCTCTATGCCCTGCTCGGCCTTCAGTCCGAGGCGCTTCCCGCGCGCGGTGCGGCGGTGCGAACGGCGTGAAGAATGAGAAAATTTGCGACTTGGTCTTCTGTAACAGACAACTGTCCCATCCGCCGGGCGCCTCGGGACCTTCCCGATGCCCGGCAGAGCAAGAACGATGAATGGAGGAGTTTGATGCCAAGGCTGTACCTGGCGATGGCCCTTTTGCTGAGTTTCGTTTCCGCGCCCGCCCTGGCCCTGCAGCAGGTCGATCTGCTCGGGGAGGTCTCCTGCGGGACCCCCCTCGACGTCGCCCTAGACGAGACGGGCAACGTCATCACCGTCCAGAAGGGGGGGACGGTGGTGATCGCGACCGCCGAGGGGCGCACTCTGCGCACCCTCGGGGGCAAGGACGCCGCCGGCAAGCTCCTGCTCAAGAAGCCGACCGGGGTGGCCTGGGCCCAGGGTCAGACCTACGTCGTCGACCGCTCCGCCGGGCAGGTGGTGATCTTCTCCGGGGAAGGGTCTCTTCTCTCCCGCTTCGGGCGACGCGGCAGCGGCCCGCGGGAGTTCGACGATCCCATGGGAATCGCCGTTCACGGGGGCGTGATCTACGTGGCCGACCGGGACAACGGCCGGGTTCAGGTCTTCGGCCCCAACGGCGTTTACCTGCACTCCATCGGCTCGGAGGGCCCCGAGGAGACTCTGCTTAAGAAGCCCGTCGACGTGGCGATCGACGGGAGGGGCTTTCTGTTTGTGGCCGACGGCGGCCACCGCCGGGTCATGGTCTACCGTCCCGACGGCGCGTTTCAACAGGCCATTGGCGAACTGGGCGATCCCCGGGCCATTGACCTGGTTTCCGACGGCCTTCTCGTCGCCGATGCCAAGAAAGCCCAGGTCGTCAAGTACAGTTTCGAGGGGGAGCGTCTCTTCTCCTTCGGGTCCAAGGGCAAGGGGCGGGGCCAGTTCCTTGCCCTTGGTGGCATTGCCGTCGGGGGCGACGGCCAGATCTACGCGGCCGACAGCAAGAGGGGGACCCTCCAGACATTCCAGGTCAAGACCGATTCCGAATCCGGCGACGATTTCAGGGCTCCCCCGCCCACCTCGGAGCTTCTGACAAAGGTGCTTCCCGTGGCCGCCGATCAACTCGCCTGGGACCGCCAGGGGCGCCTTCTCGCCCTCGACAGGAAAGGGAAGAAGATCCTGGCCCTCGCCGACGGCCGGGTGGAGAGAGAAATCCCACTTGCCGGCTTCAAGCCGGTCGCCTTCACCCAGGACGCCGCCGGCAACCTCTGGGTTCTGGACCATGCCAAGAAACAGGTGGTAAAGCTTGACGACGGGGGCAATTCCCTGTTCGCTTTCGGGTCGTCGGGCAGCCGGGAGGGTTCCTTCTCCTGGCCCAAGGACCTGGTCGTCTCCAAGCGCGGTGCCGTCATCGTGGCCGACACGGGCAACGGCCGGGTCCAGATATTCAACTCCGACGGTCTATTCCTGGAGACCCTGGGCAAAGATTCGGGCTCCATCTTCGAGCGGCCGACGGCCCTCAGCCTCGACGGCCGGGACTCCCTCTACGTCCTCGACGAGGGGCGCAAGGTGGTTTCGGTCTTCTCCGCGGAGGGGGTGCCCCTGCTGGAGTTCGGAGGGGCGGGTTCCGGGCCGGGCCGGCTGCTCGACCCGGTGGACGTCGCCGCCAACGGCAACGAGATTTTCGTCCTCGATGCCGGCAGCTGCTCGGTCAAGGCTTTCGACACCAACGGGGCCTTTCTCAGGGAGTTCGGCTCCAAAGGGGAGCAGGAGGGCGAGTTCCGCCGGCCAACCTCCCTGGCCCTTCAAAGCGATCTGGAACTCTGGGTGGCCGACCCTGAAGAGGAGCGGATCCAAGGCTTTACGAGCCTCTATACCCCGGCGTCTCCTGAAAACATCTCGGCCCGGGCCGGGATGCGGGAGGTCCGGCTGAGGTGGGACAACAGCCCCCAAACCTATGTGAAGGCCTATCGGGTCTATCGCAGCGACTTCGGGCAGAAGGGGTTCGAGAAAATCGCCGAGGTGTATCGCCCCGCCTACCAGGATGCTCAGGTCAAGCCCGGCCTGACCTACACCTATCGGGTCACGGCCGTGGCAAAAAAAGGGCAGGAGGGGCCGCCCGGCGACGAGGCCAGGGCCAAGGCGACCAAGTTCCGACCCTCGGCTCCGAGGGATGTCAGGGCCAGCGCCCTGCCCTGGGAGGTGGCCCTGTCCTGGAGGCCCAACCGGGAGGAGTTTGTCGATCACTACGCGGTCTACCGTAAGGGCGGCGGAGAACCGCGCCTCGTGGGCGAAACCCGGGAGCCTTCTTTCGTCGATGTCGCCCTCGACCCGGAAACCGCCTACACCTTCCTTGTCGCGGCGGTCAGCACCGACTCCGAGGAGAGCACACGGACGGCGGTCACGGTGACAACCCCGGTCGCCACCCGGCCCCCCGTGGAGATCTACATCCTGGAGATGCAGGACATCTTCTCGAGCAACTACAAGATCTACGAGAACGAGGGCATCGGCCTGGTCCGGGTCACCAACAACACCAGCGACCACATCTCCAGGCTGAAGGTCTTTTTCACCATCAAGGATTTCATGGACTTCCCCTCGGAGGTGGAGATCGAAGACCTGCCGCCCGCGCAGGGCGCGGATCTCGCTCTGCGTGCTGTCTTCAACAACAACATCCTCGGCGTCTCCGAAGACACCCCCGTCCAGACCGAAATCCGGGCCAGCTATTTTCGCAACGGGGAGGACAGGACCTTTTCCCGGCACCACACCCTGAACCTCTACGAAAAGCACCGCATGATCTGGGACGTGGAGGAGCGCTTCGCCACCTTTATCAACCCCAAGGACCCGCTCCTGCTCGATCTCTCCCGGGGCGTGGCCGTCCAGGTCCCCGCCGCCGAGCAGATTCTGCCCCTGGGAGGGGCTCTCTTCGAGACTCTGGGGCTGCTTGGCCTCACCTATGTCCAGGATCCGAGCAACCCCTACCAGGTGGCCTCCGGCAACACCCGGATGGTCGACTACGTCCAGTATCCCAGGGAAACTCTGGAGCGCCGCTCGGGAGACTGCGATGACCTGGTCGGCCTGTACTGCGCCCTGCTCGAGAGTCTGGGCATCCGTACCCAGGTGCTGGCCTACCCCGGGCACATGTTTATGATGTTCGACACGGGGCTCGACCCGGACGCTGACCTGGGGCCGGCCCGGGGGCTGCTGGTGGAACAGGCCGGGACCCTCTGGGCTCCCCTCGAGGTCACCGAGGTGGGTGCTTCCTTCATGACCGCTTGGGAGTCGGGGAGCAAGGCGTACCGGATGTGGGAGGGGCGGGGCCTGACCCGCATGGATATCCGTCAGGCCTGGGAGCGGTTCAAGCCTGCAAGTCTCCCCCCGTCCGAGTGGCGCGCCGATCCGGTCGCCTGGGAGGACCTGGAGAGGGAATTTCCGGGGGAGTTCAAGTCGCTGCAGAAAATCGTCGTGCAGAGCGCCGTCTCGCGCTACCTGGCCCGGGTGAAGGAGAATCCCCGTGATTTCGAGGCCCTTCTGCAGCTGGGGGTCAAGTATGCCCGGCAGGGTGAACTCGGCGAGGCGATCAAAAGGTTCGGCGAAGCCGCCCGGCTCGACCCCGGCAACGCCGCGGTCAAGAACAACCTGGGCAACGCCCATTTCCTGGCCGGAGACTACCGCAAGGCCCAGAAGGCCTACCAGGAGGCAGCCGGGCTCGACGCCGGCGATGCCCGCATCTGGGTGAACCTGGCCCGGGCCCACCTCAAGCTGGGGAGTAGAAAACAGGCCGAGGACGCTTTCGGCCGGGCTGAGCGCCTCGATCCCGGCCTCAAGGTCGAGTACCGGACCATCGCCCTGGAACTGGCCGAGAACTATTAATCTTCCGGCGGTCGCAAGGACTGTCGGTCAACCCACTACGGGAGGGGGACTATGAAAAAGCTTTTGAGTCTGTTGCTCATCGTTCTGCTGGCATCCTCCGTCGCTCTGGCCGAGGAGAAAAAGCCGGAGGCGAGCGGTGATTTCTGGCAGAAACTGATCAAGAAGATTGAGGACATCAAGCCGAACAAGTCCGGGCCGCCGACCACCGCAGTCGGGGGGGTGCGGGGAAGCAACTCGTCATCGGCCGCGGACACCCTCTACTGGAAGGGGGAGGAGGTGCCCGTAGATGTGAGCGCCGGGGAACTCGAGAAGTTCCGCGCCGCCCTCTCTCTGGCCGCCGACGGGCAGAAGGAGGAGGCGCTGTTCTTCTTCGGCGAGTTTCTCGACGCATACCCGCAGAGCGTGTTGCGAGGGGACGTCCTGCTGGCCCAGAAGAGGCTCTCCGGTCAGCCATAGATATCAACGACCGGCACGGTTTCCCCCGGGCGGCGCCTGCGCCGCCCGGGGAGGACCATGGTCAGGGGCTCTCGCGGCTCTTCAGGACCCAGCCCTTGCCCGTCATGCAGGCCTGGAAATCGTCATCCCAGTCGTAAACGGCCGACCGGGTGAAGAAACCCCAATCGGGTCGGTTGTCCATGACCTCGAACTCGCAGTCCTCCCTGTCGAGGTAGAGGCCGACCGGGAGGGCGCCGTCGGTTCGTGTCCAGGTGTAGCTGGGCGGGGGCAGAGAGCATCCGGCCAGCAGGAGAATTCCGACAAACCCACCGAGAGTTTTCACCGCTTCTCACCTTTTTCCCATCGGCGTCTTCCGCCGGTTCATTTCAGCCGGGCCCAGTGCGGTCGCACCCCGGCTGCGATCTGCTACACTTTAATAAACCGAAACCCCTGAGCTTGGCCGACCAATAGAGCGGGTCCTTGAACTCATCTTCACGGTTCCCGGTCAAAGGCCCCACGGGGGGGACCGGAACCATTTTTCCACCAGGAGGATTCCATGACCGGAGCCGTTGTCCGTTTTGTCCGCATCGTCGGGGTGCTGCTCTTCGCATCCCTTTTTCTGGCCGGCTGCCAGAGCGCCTACTACTCGACCATGGAGAAGTTCGGGGTTCACAAGAGGGACATCCTCGTCGATCGGGTCGAGGAGGCCCGGGACAGCCAGCGCGAGGCCAAGGAGCAGTTCTCCTCGGCCCTGGAGCAGTTCAGCGCCGTGCTCGGGTTCCAGGGTGGAGAACTGGAGGAGAAGTACGACAAGCTCAAGGCCGAACTCGATCGCAGCGAGGAGAGGGCCGCCGAGGTGCGGGACCGGGTCGACAGGGTCGAGCACGTGGCCGAGGCCCTGTTCGACGAGTGGAAAGACGAACTCGACCAGTATTCCAGCGCAAGCCTGCGTCGTTCCAGCCAGCAGAAACTGGACCAGACCCGGCGTCACTACGCCAAGCTGAAGAAGGCTATGCGCCGCGCCGAGGCCAAGATCGACCCGGTCCTCACTCCCCTGCGCGACCAGGTGCTGTATCTCAAGCACAACCTCAACGCCCGGGCCATCGCCTCGCTGCAGGCCGAACTCGGCACCATCGAGACGGACGTCGCGGCTCTTATCCGGGAGATGGAAGCCTCGATTCGCGAGGCCGACGCGTTTATCTCCGCCATGGAGGCCCAGTAGAGAGAGGCCGCGCCCGCCTAGCCCGGGTTGTCGCTCGGCTCCCCGAGAACCCGGCGGTAGACCCGGGCGTCTTCTTCGGAAAAGCAGGCGAACAGAACCCTGCGCAGGCTCGTCGGCCCGGCCAGAAATCGCCGGGTCTCCCCGAGAGCGATGCGGCAGGCCCGCTCCAGGGGGAAGCGGTAGACGCCGGTGCTGATGGCGGGGAAGGCGACGCTTTCCAGCCCCCTCTCGGAGGCGAGGCGGAGGCTGCTGCGGTAGCAGCCGGCGAGCAGGTCGTCTTCGCCCCGGTCGCCGCCGTGCCACACCGGGCCGACGGTATGGATGACGTAGCGGGCGGGCAGTGCGTAGCCCCCGGTGATCTTCGCCTCCCCGGTGGGGCAGCCCCCGAGGGTGCGGCACTCCTCCAGCAGGCCCGGCCCCGCGGCCCGGTGGATGGCCCCGTCCACCCCCCCGCCGCCGAGCAGCGAGCTGTTGGCGGCGTTGACGATGGCGTCCACCTCCAACCGGGTGATGTCGCCCCGCACGATTTCCATCCGATCCCCGCCCATTCTTTTCCTCCTGTTTCCCGTTTTCCTTTCTTCTCCGGACGTTTCCATGACCGGCGGCTCTGCTCTTTATTGTCCTTCTTGATCATGGGGCTGTTTTCGAAAGGATGACAAACAAACCGGGTCCTGTCCAGCCCGCCTCGATCAAACCTCCCGGAGCGCCGGGGCGAAACTCTGCTATCCTTTTAGATCGAAATTCATCGGCATCTCCCCCCTTGAAAGGACGGTCATGAACGTCGCCCTGGTCTTTCCGCCTTTCTACCATCCCGACATGTACAACCTGCCCCCCCTCGGCCTGATGAGCCTCGGGACGGTCCTGCGGCGGCGGGGGCACCGGGTGGCGCTCTTCGACATGGTGCTGGCCTTGCGCCAGGGAAGGCTCCCCATGGGGCCGGACCTCTACGGCCGGTGCGCCCGGATGATCCTGGACGAAGAGCCCGACCTGGTCGCCTTCTCCACCCAGTGCACCACCTATCCGCCGACCCTGCAGATCGCCGAACGGGTCCGCAGGGAGCGGCCGCAGGCCCGGATCGTCCTCGGCGGGCACAACGCCTCCTTCGTCGCCGGGCAGACCCTTGAGGCCTTCCCCTGCATCGACGCGGTGGTGCGCGGCGAGGGGGAGGTCACCTTCGCCGAGTTGGCCGGCGCCTATGCCGCGGGGAGGGGACCGGAGGGGATCGCCGGGGTCAGCTGGCGGCGGGGGAAGGCCGTCGAGGCCAACCCCGAGCGGGACCTGATCGACGACCTCGACACCCTGCCCCTGCCCGATTACCGGCTGGCGGCCCCCCTGGAGGAGTACCGCAGGGCCTGCGGCCTGCCCCGCAGCATCGCCATTCTCGAGGTGGGTCGCGGTTGCCCCCACGCCTGCGTCTACTGCTCCGAGTCGGTGATGTGGCGGCGCCGGACCCGGACCTATTCCGTTGAACGGCTGGTCGGGGAGATGCGCCAGCTGCGCGAGGAGCAGGGCGCCGGGTGCTTCCTGCTCGCCTACGACCAGTTCACCGCCGAGCGTTCTTTCGTGGAGGCCTTCTGCCGCCGGGTCCTCGAGGAGAACCTGGTCACCCCCTGGTACTGCATCTCCCGGCTCGACTCGGTCGATGCGGAGCTCCTCTCCCTGATGCGCGAGGCCGGCTGCGAGTCGATGTGCTACGGCATCGACTCTGGCTCGAAGAAGACCCTGGCCTTTATCCGCAAGCGCATCGACCCGGGCATCCTCCCGGAGCGGGTGCGCCAGACGACCGAGCAGGGGATGGTGCCGACCCTCAGCTTCGTGATCGGTTTTCCCGAGGAGGAGCGGCGGGACATCGACGCCACCTTGACCTTGGCCCTGGAGACCGGCAGCCGGGGGGACACCAATCCCCTCCTCCAACTGCCGACCGTCCTGCCCGGGACAGAGCTGCAGAGGCGCTACGGCCAGAGGCTGGTAAGGAGTGTGGACACCTACTTTTCACTGGGGATCGAATTTGACGATGGCCGCAGGCTGGCTGCGGACGAGAGGTTGATCGACGCGCACCCGGCGCTGTTCGGCAGCTTTTTCAACCTCCCCTGCCCGGGGATGGAACTGGAGGAACTCGACCTTCTGGCCCGTCATTTTCCCCTCGTCGTGAATCTCTACCCGAGGAGTTTTCTTCTCCTCTGCCTGGCCCTGGAGATCTCCCCGAGCGTCCTCTTCGGGCGCTTCCTGGAGACGGTGCGGCGGGCCGGGGAGCGCACTGAGCCATCCCTGAATCCGGCGGACTGCGATCGCCATTTCGGGGGGTTCGCCGCGCGCCTGCTGAAGGAGGCCGGGGAGGAGGGGTGGGCCCACCTCGCCGAGGTGGTGGCCTACGAGAGCCGGGTCCTTGACGTGGCCCGATTTGCCAGCAGCCGGATTGCGTGTAACATAGACTTATGTCGTCTCGACCGGTGGCGCCCGCAGAAGCCGAAGAACGTTCTGCTGGCGGGTTTTCGCTACAACCTGCCGGCGATCGTCGCCGATCTGCGGGAGGGGCGTTATCCGCGGGATTACCCGCAAGAGCCGGTCTGGCTGGTCTTCCGGCAGGGGGAAGACGAACTGGAAGTCACCGAGGTCAACGATTTCGGCCGCGATCTCCTGGATCAGTGCACCGGGGAGGCGACGGTCGATGAAATCGCCGCACGGCTTTACCCCCGCTACGGCCGGGAAATGGAGCGCGCAGAATTTTTCGCCGCCTGCCGGGAGGCGGCGGGCGACCTGTCGGAGTTGAAGTTTCTGACAGGTGATCAACCCCCGGACCCGACAGATGGAAGGGAGGTGGTTCCATGCTGAAGACGAAAGGTGTCGAGGTGAAGGTGAAGCGTCCGGTCCCGCAATGACACGGGCCCAGCTAGGTCCGGTTCGGACCTCAACTGACATGAATTCTCATTGAGCGGGACGACCGGCCGGTTTGCCCGCTTTTTTAATGGTCCCATGAAAAGAAGACTTCTCGACATCCTGATCTGCCCCGCCTGCCTCCCCGGCGAGCGGCCCCTGGGCGCCTCCGTTGCCCGGGAGGAGGACGGGGAGATCGTCTCCGGACGCCTCGACTGCAGCACCTGCGGCAGTCGCTATCCCATCGAAGACGGGACCGCGCACCTGCTACCTGGCCCCGGTGGCGGCCCCGGCGGCCAGAGCCGCTACGAAGAGGAAGCCGCCGCTTCGGCCTATCTGTGGAGCCACTACGGCGACGTTTTCGACAGCCCCGGGGCCGGTGACCCCGAGGCCGGCGGCGCCTACCGGCGGTGGGCGGGGCTCCTTCCGGAGCGGGCCGGCCTGGCCATCGACTTCGGCTGCGCGGTGGGGCGGATGAGCTGGGAGATGGCGGCCCGGTCCGAGCTGGCGGTGGGCCTCTACCGCTCCCGGGCCTTCGTCGGCCTGGCCCGCCGCCTCGCCCGAGAAGGGACTCTCGATTTCGGCCTGAGCGTCGAGGGGACGCTTTCGGAGCGGCGCACGGTTCGCCTGCCGGCAGCCTGGCGGGACGCAAACGTGGAGTTCGTCGTCGGCGACGCCCTGGCTCCCCCCTTTCCCGCTGGGCTCTTCGGCCTCGTCGCCTCTCTCAACCTTCTCGACAGGGTGCCCCGTCCACTGCGGCACCTGCAGGAGGTCGGCCGCGTCGCCGCCGCGAAAGGGGCTAGGCTGGTCTTCTCCGACCCTTTTTCCTGGTCGGCCGAGGCGGCCGACGAGTCGGAGTGGCTGGGGGGAAGGGACGAGGGACCCTACCCGGGCAGCGGCCCGGACAACGTCCGCCGGATCCTCGAGCGGGAGACCCGGCCGCCCTGGAGCGTCTCCGAGGCCGGCGCCCTCTGGTGGAAAATCCGCAACCACCGCAACCATTACGAGCTGATCCGCAGTGAATACTTCCTTGCGACCCGCTGAGCCGCCGCAGGCCTTTCCGGTTTTCGACGGCCACGTCGACCTGGTCTACGCCATGATGGAGCGGGGGGACGAGACCCCCTTCGCCGGACTGGCCGCCGGACCGGTCACCGCCTCCTCGCTGGCGGAGGGCAACGTCCGGACGCTCGTCTGCGCCCTGTACTGCGCCGACGCCCACAACGGCCCCGGCACCGCCCTGGAGCATCTGCGCTCCCTGCAGGGGTTCGCCGAACGACGACTGTCCGGACTGCAGCGCATCCATGGGGAGGCAGAGCTCGAGGCGTCTTTCCGGGGAGAGTCGCAGACCGGGGTGCTCTTTCTGGTCGAGAACGGCGACGCCCTGCTCGAGGCCGACCTCGATGCGCTGCGCAGCTGGGGGGTGACGGCGGTCGGCCTGACCCACGCCGGGCGCAACCGCATCGCCGACGGCAACGGGGTCGTCTCCCCGGGGGGGCTGAGCGCCGCCGGAAGACGCCTGGTGGGCGAGTTGGAGCGGCGGGGGTGGGTCATCGACGTCGCCCACCTGGCCGCCCCCGGCTTTCGGGAGGTGGCGGAGATCTTCGGCGGGCCCCTGGTCTGCTCCCACACCGGCCTGCGCCCCTTCTGCGATCGGCCGAGGAACCTGGACGAGGCGCAGGTCCGCCTGGTGCTCGATCGGGGCGGGGTGGTCGGCCTCGCTCTCGCTCCGGAGATGCTCTCCATCACCGGTCGGGCGGGGATCGAGGACCTGTTCCGCCAGGTCGACTGGCTGGTGCAGAAGGTCGGACCCGACGGGGTCGGCCTTGGGACCGACCTGGGGGGATTCGACGGGGCTTGCCGGGGGCTGGAGGATCACGGCAGGCTGGGGTTGCTGGCCGAAAGGATGCTTGGCGCCGGCTACGGGCGGGAGGCGGTCGCCGGGATCATGGGGGGGAACTGGTACCGGTTCTATTCCGGCCTTCTGGCCGGGGGGACCGAAATCCCCGGGTGATGGTGACGGAGCTGGAAGGCCTTTGCTGAAAAAGAAGCGATGAATGTCTGAACGCAGCGAGTTTTTCCCCTGTTGAAATTCGAAACGGGTTGCGGGGTCTCGCCCCCGCAGGCGACCAGGGGATTGCCCGCCCAATCCCCTGGACCCAAGGAGATGGGGGCGGAGCTGCAGACCAAAGCACAAGCACGGATCCCGGGATGCACCTTCAGCGGGGCGTTTTATCCAGGACCCGGAAAAACCCCTCCACATCGTCTTCGTTGTTGTAGAAGTGGGGCGCGAGGCGGATCAGGCCGCCCCGCAGGGAGACCTGGACCCGGTTGGCCATCAGGTGGCGGAAGGTGGCGGCCGCTTCGTCCTGCGGCCGGAAGGAGAGGATTCCCGAGCGCTCCCCCGCCGAGAGGGGGGAGGCCAGCTCCAGTCCGCGGCCGAGCAGCCCCTCCGCAAAGCGGTCACAGAGGGCGAAAATCCGATCCCGGACGGCTTCCGGTCCCACCTCCCGCAGCAGCTCCAGGGAGGCTCCGAGCCCGAAAATCCCCGCAAGGTTCATGGTCCCAGGCTCGAATTTCTGAGCGTTCTCCTTGAGTTCGAAGTGGAGTTCGAAGTTCTCCTCGTCGGCCACGCTCTTCCATCCCACCAGGGGCGGGTCGAGGTCTGGGGTGAGGGCCGCGTCCACGTAGAGCATCCCCGTCCCCATCGGGCCGAGGAGCCACTTGTGGCCGCCGGCGGCGAGAAAGTTGATGCCGCACTTTTTGACGTCCAGCGCCAGGACTCCCAGGCTCTGGATAGCGTCCACCCCGAAGATCAGACCCTTTTCCCGGCAGAAGCTCCCGAGGGCTTCCAGGTCGGTTGCGTAGCCGCTGGCGAAATCGACCGTGCTGGCCACCGCCATTCGTGCTTCTGGGACCAGGGCCCGGGCGAAATCGTCCGCCGTCAGGCGTCCCTGGCGGCGCCGCACGAAGCGGATCTTTACCCCTTTGCGTTCCAGGTGCATCCAGGGATAGACGTTGGCGGGGAAGTCGGGAACCGGGACCAGGACCGCGTCGCCGGGGCGCCAGGGGAAGGCTTCGGCCACCATGGCGAGGCCCTCGGAGGTGTTGCCGGTCAGGGCGACCTCCTCCTCCCCTGCGCCGAGCAGAGTCGCGACAGAGCGGCGCACCCCGGCCAGCCGTTCCTGCCAGTCGAAGTAATCGGCGCTTCCCCGGGCTGCGCACCCGTAGTGGAAGGCCGCGGCCGCCTCCGCCGCAGGGGTCGAGGGCGGGGCGATGGCGGCATGGTTGAGAAAGACGAACTGTTAGGTGACGGGGAAGAGTCGGCGGCAGCTTTCCGGGGTCATGGTCTCTTCTTTCCGGTCTTCGGGGTGGCGGGGTCAGCCGGTCCGGTTCCAGGGCGAAAGTTCCACCAGGCGTCCAGCCAACGCGTCGGCCTCGGCGCGGACCTCCGGGTCCAGCTTCCGGAGCCATCTCTTCGGGAGCGCCCCGGACCCGTAGAAGGCCCCGGCGATCATCCCGGCGATGGCCCCGGTGGTGTCGGCGTCTCCGCCCTGGTTGACCACCCCCACGAGGCACTCCTCGAAGCTCGCCGTGGAGAAGAAATAGTGGAAGACCGTCTGCAGGGTGTCGACGACGTAGGCCGTGGCGTTCCCCGAGTATTTATTAAACCGGAAAGAGGGGCATTCGGCAACCAGTTCGCGGGTCTGGGCGTGCAGGGCGAAGCGGTCGCAGCCGAGAACGGCCTGCTGGACCATGCGCCCGATAGTGAGGCAGGCGGCGTCGGAGAGGGGATGGTGGTGGGTGAGGCGGGCCTGCTCGAGGGCGCACCGTCTCAGCAGGTCGTCGTCCCCGAGGGTGAAGAGGGCCACCGGCGCCATGCGCATGGCCGCGCCGTTGCCGGCGTCCCACTCGTTGTAGGGCACCTCCAGCTCGCCCCTGCGCATGTAGCGGCGGATGCCCCGGCGGCAGGTCTCGCCGATGTAGACGGGGCGGCCCTTGAACCAGGCGACGAAATGATCGGCGACGGCTCCCAGGTCCCAGCCGCCTGACTCCGCCACGGCCCGGGCGATGCACAGGGACATCTCGGTGTCGTCGGTGACCTTGCCGGGCTTGAGGTAGAGCCAGCCCCCCCCGACGATCTTGCGATGCACCTTGTACTTGGCCCGGATTTCGGCCGGGGTCATGAATTCGGTGGTGGCGCCCAGGGCGTCGCCGAGGGCCAGGCCGAGAAAAGCGGCCCGGGCCCGGGAGAGGATGTCGTCTCGGCTCATGGTGTCTTGTCTGGCCCTTCAACCAGGGTCCGAAGTTGACTTGCCGGAGTCAGTAGTCAGTAGGAGGCTGATAGCTGCCCCTACCCCCCGATCAGCACCTTGACCTCGTACTCCCCGCCGAAGACCATGACCTCCCCCTCCCCCTTGAGCAGGGAGGAGGGGAGGAGGTCGCCCCGGAAGAAGATCTTGGGCAGGGGGACCTCCGTCTCCAGGACCCGGCTGCCGAATTCCCAGGCCCGCTCGAAGTCGGTGGTGAAGGAGGCGAGGTTGTTGAGGCGCACCAGGTGCCGGTTCTTGCCGAACGTCTCGAGGATGCGCTGCTCGTCGAAGTCGTTGATGCCCCGGTATAGGGTGAAGTGGGTCTCCCCCGGATGGCGTCGCTGCAGTTCGTACTGGGTGAATTCGTAGAGCACGTCGAACTGGGCGTCGAGGGCGCTGGTGCGGGCCGCCCCCTTCATCCGGTCGACGGTGTAGAGGAAGTAGGCCTCCGAGTGGATGTCCTCGATCGGCTCGCGGTGAAAGGAGGGGTGCAGTCCCAGGCGGCTTTCGACCCATCCCTTGAGGACCGCCCCCTCCAGCGCGTTGCTGTCGAACATCCAACCGCGCAGAAAGCGCAGGTAGCTGTTCTTGAGGCTCTTGCGCCCCCGGGCGGTCTCCTGGCTCTCCCACTGGTGCAGCTGGAAGGTGACGTCCATGTAGTCGTGGAACAGGGCGCCCCGTTCGGCAGTCGACTCCAGGAGGTCCAGCCGCTCGAAGAGGAGGCGGTTGGCGCGGCGCACTCCCTGGATCTCCAACGGCTTCGGGTGACGGTTGAAATGGCGGGAAGCGATGGCCCACGGCGGGAGGTTGCACAGGTTGAGGGGGGTCGCTTCCATGGCCGCCGCTACCCCTCCATGAGGAGGATCGCTTCGGCCACCTCTTTGAGACTCTTGCGTTTGTCCATGGCGATCTTCTGAATCTTGCGGTAGGCCTCCGGCTCGCTGAGCCCTTTCCTGATCAGGGCCGCCTTGGCCCGCTCCACCGTCTTGCGGGTCTCCAGCGTCTCCTTGAGGGCGGCCACCTCGTCGCGCAGGGTGGAGACTTCTACGAAGTGGTGGATGGCGAGGTCGACCGCCGGGTAGAGCTGCTCGTCCCGGAAGGGCTTGACCACGTAGCTCATGACCCCGGCCAGGCGGGCCCTCTCGATCGTCTCCGGGTCGGTTGTGCCGGTCAGGAGGACGATCGGGGTCGGGGCCTTTTTGCCTATTTTTTCGGCAGCCTTGATGCCGTCCAGAACAGGCATGGAGACATCCATGACGATCAGCAGGGGTTTGCGGCTCAGGGCGATATCGACCGCCTGGCTGCCGTTTTCCGCCTCGAGGATCTCGTCAAAGCCGTAATTGACGAGGGTTTCCGCCACCTGGCGGCGAAGCAGGGGTTCATCGTCTACAACCAGGGCGACTTTCATTTATGGCTCCTTCGATAGGTTCCGGTCCGGTTTCGAATTGGTTCACGGGGGGAGACGTTGCATAAGGGATGCCGTTTTGTCCGGCGCAGGGGGATCGGCTCTTTTGTCGGGGGAGGGAGTGCGGGCGCAGGGGGCGTGTACGAAACATCCCGCCGGAGGGGAGGCTGATACGGGTGGTGCGGGATTTGTTCCTAAGGGGGGGAAGGTCTAGAAGACCATCCTGAGGCCGATGGAGATGCTCGGTCCTTCGATGGGGGCGTGGAAGCCGCTTCGCCTTTCGGAGACCGGCAGGAGATTGTACCCCAGGGCGAGGGTCGTCGATTTGCTTTCGAGGCAGGGGACGCTGGCGTCGCTCCAGTGCAGGAGTTTTCGGATCAGGCAGCCCACGGCGCTCGTCTTGACCATGTTCAGCCAGCGGCGGGCCTTGGTGACGCTTTCGGCCTCCCGGCGCAGCTTGATCACGCCGGCCGGCCGGCGCAGGTCGCCGGCGAGATCGGGCACGGTGTCGGGCAGGAGTTCCTTGTCGTACTCGAGGGAGATGTTTTCGAGCAGTACGTCGCTCAGGCGGAGAAGGGAAAGGTGGCGGTCTGACTCGGGTTGTTCCATCGCCAGGACGGAACTGCCCGAGGACAGGAAGATAGACCAGAGCAGGATGGCGAAACACATCTTCATGGAGGGTCTCCAGGGAGGGTCACACTGTCTTGTTTACAGAGCAATAGCCGTGCCACGGCGGTGTCGTCGGCCGGCCGAATCAGCAAGGGCGCCGGTTTCCGCCCGGACCCGGCGCTGCGCGGGGTGGGCAGAGTCGCCTGTTTCGCCTCGGGGGGGAGCGTCCTGCCGGAAACTCCGTGAAATAGCCAGACACCCGGAGCGCTCTGGGCAGGGGCGAAACGGGTTCACCCCCGGGATGGGGACCGACCAGTGAAACGCCGGTCAGTATCCACTTTCCTGGCCGGGGAAAATGGTGTAATCTGTCCCGTGACGTATCCGCGCGTCATGCTCCAAAGGGCACCGCCGCGGCTTTTCTTTACGCACTCTTCCATACAGGTGTGATCCATGCTCCCCCGTACCATGTCGTGCCCCACCCTCATCGACGAGGACCCTGCAGCCCTTCGCGCCGAAATCGAGCGCCTGAAGGGGGAGAACGCCCAGCTGCGGGAGCGGGAAGGGAAGGACATCCGCTATATCCGGGAGAAGGTCGACCAGCTTCTGGCCACCATCGGGACGGCTCCGCTGAAGGCGGAAGAGCTGGACGACGAGACCCTCCTGACCCTCGACCCCATCGGGATCATCAACGACGCCTTCGTCCAGGTCCTCGACCACCTCCGGGAGGCCAACCGGCAGATGAGCGCGGCCCGGGACGAGGCCCGAGCCGTTCTCGACACCGCCGCGACCGGTATCCTCGTGCTCGACCGGCGGCGGCGGGCCCTGACCTACAATCACAAGTTCCGGCAGCTCTTCCTCGAGGAGGGCGACGAGACGACCGGCTGGAGCTGCCGGGAGAAGATCTGCGGCGGCTCCTCTCCGCCCCCCGTCTGCGTTTTCGAACGGGTCATTGAGAGCGGCCAGACGGAGGAGCGCAACGACTGGGTCTTCGAGGACCGCTGCTTCCAGGTCGCGGCCAGCCCGATCCGCGACGGCGAGGGGGCGGTCGAGAGGGTTGTACTGGCCTTCAGCGAGATCACCGACAAGCAACGGGCCGAGCGCCAGCTGCTGGAGGCCAAGGCCCGGCTGCGGGCTATCCTGAACGGCATTCACGCCGGGGTGCTGGTCATCGATGCCCGCCGCCACGTCATCGTCGACGTCAACCGCAGCGCCGCCGAGATGATCGGCGAGTCCGAGGAGCGGATCCGGGGCAGCGCCTGCCATTCCTATGTCTGCCCGGCCGAAGAGGGCAAGTGCCCGATCACCGACCTGGGGCACCGGGTGGACAACTCGGAGCGGGTCCTGCTGACGGCGGACGGCCGCTCCCTGCCGGTGCTCAAGACGGTGCGCCCGATGATGCTCGGAGACGAGGAGTACCTCATCGAGAGCTTCGTCGACATCACCGCCCGCAAGACCGCCGAGGAGGGCCTGCGCCTGGCCCTCAGCGAGGCCCAGGATGCGCGCACCAAGATCGACGGCATTCTCAGCTCGGTGACCGACCCCCTCTTCGTCGCCGACCTGGCGGGCAGGATCGTCCTCATGAACGAGGCCGCGGGGTACCTGCTCGGGGTTCCCCGCACCCTCGTCCTGGGCCGCCCCCTGGCCGCGGTGCTCGGCGACACCGCCCTGCGGAGCCAGCTCGAAAAGACCCTGGCCCGGGGGGAGGAGGGAGAACGGTTCGATTTCACCCTTCCCGGACAGGGGGAGAGGGACGGGACGGTTTTCCAGGGCCGCACCTTTCCATTGCGCGGCGCCGGCGGCGGCAGGTCGGGAACCGTCGTCTACATTAACGACGTGACCCGGGAGCGGGAAGTGGAGCGCATGAAAAGCGAATTCGTCTCCACCGCGGCCCACGAGCTGCAGACCCCCCTGACCGCCATCTTCGGTTTCGCCGAACTGCTACTCGAGCAGGAAGACCTGGCGCCGGAATTGCGCCGGGAGAGCCTGACCTTTATCTACGAGAGGTCCGAGGCCCTCTCCAAGATCGTCGACGACCTCCTTGACACCAGCCGCATCGAGAGCGGGCGCCGGCTCGACCTGCACCGGGAACCCTGCGACTTCACCCGCCTGCTGAAGGATGTCGTAGGACCCTACGACCTGCGTTCTTCCCGGCACCGCCTGGAGCTGGACCTTCCCCCCGACCCGGTGGAGCTGCCGGTCGACCGGCGCCGCATGGGGCAGGTCCTGGAGAACCTGCTCAGCAACGCCACCAAGTACTCCCCGGAGGGAGGCGTGGTCCGGGTGAACGGGCATCTGGAGAACGAATTTTACCGGGTGACGGTGGAGGACGAGGGGATCGGCATGACCCCGGAGCAGGTTGAGCGGGTCTTCGAGAAATTCTACCGCGGAGACGCCTCCAACACCGCCATCGGCGGCACGGGGCTGGGGATGAGCATCGTCAAGCACATCGTCGAGGCCCACGGCGGTAAGATCCGGGTCGAGAGCGAGCCGGAGGAAGGGACTCGGGTTGTTTTCCGGGTTCCGCTCGGCCCCGGGGCGAGCGGCCTTTCGGACTGACGGCGGCTCATGCGCCGGATTCCCGGTCGAAAACGTAAAAAGGCTAGCCGCAGTGGCTAGCCTTTTTGGGTTGAGGCTGTTTCGTCGGGTCAGAAGGCCACTTTAAGGCCCAGGGAGATGTTGTGACCGTCTCCGGGGGAGTCGCCGCCGTCGGAGGGGATGTCGAACACCAGCAGGGAATCGGTCTTGTAGCGGTAGCCCAGGGCGAGGGAGGTCGCCTTGTCCAGCTCGCAGTCGAAGCCGACCCCCAGCTGGTAGGCCAGGGCCTCCTCGTCCACTTCCTCGTTCGAAATCAGGACGACGTCCGGTTCGGGCTTCTCGGCGGTGGCGCCGAGCCCGGCCCCGAGGTAGGAGGTGATGGTCGATCCGGTCTTGAAGCAGACGGAGGTGATGTCGCGCTCCCAGTCGATTCGGACCTTGGGCGTCATGCCCTTGGGCCGGGCCGTTTCCATCTGCGCGGAGGCCAGGTTCGGGGTCAGGTTGTCCGCTCTCCCCCCGAGGCGGGGAGTCAGTGCGTCGCTCTTTGCGGAAGGGGCGATCTCCGCCCCGTACAGCCCTGCCGTCGGCAAAAGTAGCAGCCCGAGCAAGAGAAGGTAGGTCGGCACGTTTTTAAATCTCCCATGTAGGCAATCAGACAACAATGAACATGATAGCTCGGGTAGGGAATTTTTTTCAATAAAAAAAGAAAGGTATATCAGGGTGTTAAGGAAACATGTCTCATGAGGAAAAAAAAGGGACCCGCCGTTTGGCGAGTCCCTTTGCTTTTTTGGTTGCGGGGGGAGGATTTGAACCTCCGACCTCCGGGTTATGAGCCCGACGAGCTACCAGACTGCTCTACCCCGCGACAAGTCCGGGCACAATACAGAACCCGGGGACCTTTGTCAACTCTTTCTGGTCCTTAATTCCAAAACGGGGAGGATGCACCGGTCCGGCAAGGCCGGTCCCAAATCCCAGCACCAAATCCCTGTTGTGCCGGAGGGTGTTTTCTGATAGAAAACGGGCTGTCTTTAATGGGTCGTTTTTCCGGGGTTTTTTGGCAGGGCCATGGCTTTTACCACCATAAACATCGATGACGCTCTCGCCCTGCGCGAGCGGGGCGCCCTTCTCGTCGACGCCCGCTCCCCGGGCGAATTCGCCGCGGCGACGGTCCCGGGGGCGGTCAACGTGCCGCTGCTCGACGATGCGGAGCGGGCCCATATCGGCACCGTCTACAAGGAGCAGGGCCGGAAGGACGCCCGCCGCCTCGGGGTGGAGCTGGTCGCGCCCAAGATCCCCGGGCTGATTCGCCAGGTGGAGGCGGCCCTCGGCGGGGCCCGGGCCCCGGTGATCGTATTCTGCTGGCGCGGCGGCATGCGCAGCCGCGCCCTGACCGATTTTCTCGACCTGGCCGGCATCCCGGCGCGCCAGCTCGAGGGGGGGCACAAGGCCTTCCGCGCCCATGTCCGCCGCTACCTCGAGGAGGAAGCGTGGGGCCGCCTGGTCGTGCTGCGGGGGCTGACCGGGGTGGGCAAGACCCGGCTGCTGCTGCAGCTGCGGGATGAGGGCTATCCGGTCCTTGACCTGGAGGGGCTGGCCAACCACCGGGGGAGCGCTTTCGGGGCCCTCGGGCTGCCCTCCCAGCCGTCCCAGAAGATGTTCGAGTCCCTCCTCTGGGACGAGTTGCGGAAGATCCCGCCCGGCGGCTACGCCCTGTCCGAGGGGGAGAGCCGGCATATCGGCCGGGTGGTGCTGCCGCCGCGGCTCTACGCCGCGCTGCAGGTGGAGACCTCGGTCTGGGTGGAGGCCTCCCTCGAGTACCGGGCCCGGGTCATCCTCGAGGACTACCCGGCCAAGGACCGGCTCAAGGAGCAGTTCGTCGCCCCCATCCGGGCCCTCAAGGCCCGCCTCGGCGGAGAGACGGTGGAGCGACTGGTCGGCCTGCTGGAGGCGGGGCGCTGGGAGGAGCTGGTGCGGGATCTCATGGTCCTCTACTACGATCCTCTCTACGATCACACCAAGCCGCAGCGGCGCATCGAGGTCGATATCGAGCCGGAACAGGAGGGGGTGGCGCGCCTGCGGGCCGCCATCGACCGGGTTCTGGCGGAAGGTGGCGGCGATGAAGCCTGACGATAAGACGGGGGGCTGGAACCCTCTCTGCGCGAAGTGTATCCGGGGTTGCAGGCAGCCGGTCGGGTCCCTGCTGCTGTAGTGCCCCCGCTTCCTGCCGCCCCCCTTCAAGGTGGAGCGGCACCGATTCGATCAGCTTGATCTTTTCGGCGGGAAGAGGAAGACGAAAAAGTAGACGGAAGACAAGGGCGGAGCCGGATGGCTGCGCCCTTGCTTTTTGGCGCGATCGCCGGGAGCGGGCCGGGTTTCTGGAAAGTGGCGCTCCGGGGTGTGACTCCGGCGACCTTCCAACGGGCGACTCTGTGCGCAGGATTGACTCATGCAGGGCAAAAGAATGAGAATAAGTGGTGTGGGTTCGTGGGGGTGAGCAAGATGGGGTTGCATCGTTGCGGGGGCGGGTCAAGGGGGCGGGAAAATGCCTCGGGGAATTGGTATTATTTCCCCTGGGACTTCGCATGCCCGCTTTGATCCCCTGCCGCCCCTTCCGAATCCTTCCCTGCATATGGCCCGGAGGTGCCTTTCGAGTGTTCCCGACCCTGTTACGGACGTTCAAGTGCCTTGCGCTGCCGGTTTTCCTCTTGTTTCTCTCCGGGTGCGCCCCGCAGATATTTACAGACCCCCTCCCCCCGGGGGTGACCGTCAGGAGCTTCGGCCCGTCGGCCCCCGGCTCCCCCCTGGCCTGGGACCCTTCGGGGCAAAGGCTCGCCCTGGCCTCCGGCGGCCTGGGAGTCCGGGACCTTCAGGGAGGGGACACCCCCCTGTCTTCCGGACGTCCCCGCGCCCTCACCTGGTCCCCCTCCGGGGACAAGCTGGCGGCGGGGTTCGACGCCCCTGGGGGCCGCAGCCTGCTCCGGGTCTACGCCATGGCCGGAGGGATAGTCGGGGAAACCTCGCTGGAGGGCCGTGTCGGCGGCCTGCACTGGAGCCCCGACGGCACCGTCGTGGCCGCATGCCAGGCGACGACACCCTTCAGTTTCGGCACCGGCCTGAAGGTCATTCTTTACCTGTGGGACGGCGCCGGCGCTCCGAAAGGCCGCACCCTGAGGGAGTCGGTCGTCAGGCCCGCGACGTTGTCCCGTTCCGGGGAGAAGGGCCTGCCCGACCTTCACCTGAGGCTCTCGCCCTGGGGGGACGAGATCCTTTACACCCGGCTGTACGACCCGCCGAATCTCCAGGCGTCCCTCCAGCTGGTTCTCGCCCGGCTGAACAGCCCCGAAGAGCGTATCCTGGCACAGGTGGCCACCTCCTCGGGGGGCGGGCTTTTCTCCCGGGACGGCGAAAGCGTCCTCTACGGCGACGGGGTGGCGAGCACTCTTCTGCACAACCCCTGGGAGGGGGGGGAGCTGGTGCTCTTCGACCGGCCCGGAAGGCGTCTCGCCCTGTCGCCTTCGCAACGGTACGCCCTCGTGGACGGGACCCTCTATCGGGACGGGACCGAGATCGCCGCATTGGCCGAAGGGGTTCAGGGCTTCTTCGCTCCCTCCGGGGAGCGCCTCCTTTTGCGCAGAAACGGACGTCTTTTCCTGGCCGAGGGCCTGGAGGGGGCGGGGGACGCCGGCTCTTTCCGGCCCGCCGAGTCCCTGCGGACCCTGCGCGACTGGAGAAGCAGGGGCCTGATTTCCCACGAAGAATACCTGGAACGCAAAGAAAGGATGCAGACGCCTTGAAAACATTATTCCACCTGACGCTTGCGGTCGTTGCGGCGGCCCTTCTGCCCCTCGGGCAAAGCCTGGCCGCCGAGGACTGCCTTCCCTGCCACCGCGAGAAGACCCCGGCCGCGGTGCGCCAGTGGGAGGAAAGCGCCCACGCCGGGGCCCGGGTCGGGTGCGCGGCCTGCCACGGCGTCGACCACAAAGCGATAGAGGCGGGAGAGGCGCCCGTAGACGCCGATGTCTGCGGAAAATGCCACCGCAAGGCCCTGCTGGAGCACCGGACCAGCCGCCACGGCATGGGGCTGCACGCCGGGTGGGGCTGCACCCGGAACCTTCCCGAAAGGGACCCCGCGGAATGCCGGTTCTGCCACCGGAAGGGGAGCGAAGAGCCGGTTTCGCAGGTTCAGTGCGCCCGCTTCCTCAAACAGAGCAGCGAGATGGGGGAGCTCGGGTGCAACCGCTGCCACCAGGTGGAAAACAACTGCGGGTCCTGCCACGGCAACCATTTCACCGATCTCGCCATCGTCCGCGACCCCGCCTCCTGCGCCAAGTGCCACATGGGCCCCGATCATCCCCAGTGGGAGATGTGGCAGACCTCCCAGCACGGTACCCTCAACGGGTCCATGGGGCCTGCCGTTGGCCCCGACTGCCAGAGATGCCACATGCCCGAGGGGAGCCACGACGTCTCGAAGGGGCTCACCGCCCCCCCGAGCGGCAAGCCGTACCCCGAAGAGGAGCTGCCGGGGCGGCGGGCGGAGATGCTCCGGATCTGCACCGGGTGCCACGCCCCGGCATTCGCCCGGCAAGAGCTGGCCCGGGGCGATGCCGTCCGCGCCCAGAGCCTCGCCCTGGTCCGGGAGGCCGAGGCCATCGTCTGGGACCTCGCCGACCACGGTCTCCTCGACCCCATGCCCGAAGAACGGCCCCCCCACCCCCTGAGGGGCGAGGTCCTGGTGACCGACGGCCAGATGCTCTACGAGGACACCTCCCGCATCGAGCGCCTGCTGTTCAAGATGAAGAAATTCGATTTCGCCAAAACCATCAAGGGGGCCTACCACCAGAACCCCGCCTACACCCACTGGTACGGCAACGCCGAGCTGAAAATGGACCTGGTCGACATCCGGGCCGAGGCGAGCAGGCTGAGGGAGAGGGGGGAAGGGGGGAAGGCTTCAGAAAAAAAAGTGGCCATCCCCCGGGGAAAAAAGGATGAGGAGGCCCTGGAGGCGCTCAAGCGCAAGTTCGAGCGGGGGGCGATCAGCCCGGAAGAGTACGCCCGGCGGAAGGCCCTGCTGTTAGACGCCTTTCTGGGGGAAGGGAAGGCCCTTCCCTGACCTGTGTCTGGGGAAGGGGATATAGTTCAAAGGCAAGGGCGGAGCCGGGTGGCTGCGCCCTTGCCTTTGGGGGTCATTGAAGCGATGGCGGAGAGAGTGAGGAGTATACCGGCTTACTCGAAGGGGGCGGGGCAGATCTTGCATTGCTACTTTTCACTTTTTGATGTGGCTTGGCGAAGGGCGCTGGCGGCAAG
>NZ_PKUB01000001.1 GCF_002868845.1 Desulfuromonas sp. | reverse complement strand
ATCAAGGGGATGCCCCGGCGCTACTACGACTACCTGCCCGAGTACACCAGTCTTAACCAGTTGGCCACGGTCGGCTCCTGGATTCTCGCCGTGGGCCTGACGATCATGTTCGTGAACCTGTTCCGCGGCGTTTTCCGCGGTGCCCCGGCAGGCCCCAACCCCTGGGGCGGAGCGACCCTGGAATGGACAGTGCCGTCGCCGCCCCCGAAGGAGAATTTCGAGAAGGATCCGACCGTCACCCACGGCCCCTACGACTTCAAGGGAGCGGGGCTGCTGTGAGCGAGGAAGTGCACAAGGACTACGCCGGCGCCAAACTGGGAATGTGGCTTTTCCTGTTCACCGAACTGATGCTGTTCGGCGGGCTGTTCATCCTCTACGCGGTCTACCTGCAGCGCTACCCGGCCGCGTTCGTTCAGGCCAGCAGGGAACTCAGTCTTCCCTTCGGAACGGCCAACACCCTGGTACTGCTGACCAGCAGCCTCTTCGTGGCCCTGGCGGTCAGCGCGATGCAAAAGGGGCAGCGGGGGCAGACCCTGGCGCTTCTGAGCGCGACGGTGGTCTCGGCAGCCGTTTTCCTGATCAACAAGTACTTCGAGTGGAGCGCCAAGATCGCCCACGGCATCTATCCCGGCTCCGAGCACCTGAAAGACATGGCCCCGGGACAGGACGTCTTTTTCAACCTCTACTACATCACCACCGGACTGCACGGCCTGCACGTGCTCATCGGAGCGGCCCTGCTGGTCTGGGTCCTGCTCGGCGTCAAATCCGGCAAGATCGGGCCGGCAGACAATGTCGCACTGGAGAACTCCGGACTCTACTGGCACCTCGTCGACCTGGTATGGATCTTCGTTTTCCCCCTCTACTACTTGATCCTGTAGAGCTTTTCATGCCGCAGAGACACGGAGACACAGAGAAAACCCGTATTGCAGCAATCGAAAAACCGGCCTTGTCTTTCCTCCGAATCATTGTGTCTCGAGACGGCGCAGCGAACGGATGGCAAAATAAGAGTTGTCCATGACAGAGAAAGCACCCCATATCGTCAACTCCCGCACTTTCGTGATCGTCTGGTTGCTGCTGCTGGCCCTCACCGCGGCCACCGTCGGAGCCTCCCGGCTCGACCTCGGCCCGTTGAACATCTGGGCCGCCCTGGGCATCGCTTCGGTCAAATCGGCCCTCGTGATCGCCTTCTTCATGCACATGAAATACGAGGGCCGGCTGCTGCGGATCTGCCTTCTGGCAACCCTTGTGGTCCTGGCGATCTTCATCGGCTTCACCTTCTTCGACGTCCTTTACCGCTAGAGGCAGACCATTGAATCCGCAACTGGCAACCACAACCGAAACAGTCGACTTCGTCTTCCTCGTGATCTTCGGGATCTCGGCGGTCATGCTCCTCGGCATCACCGCGACCATGATCTACTTCCTCTTTCGCTACAACCACAAACGCCACCCCCGGCCCACATCCCAGGTCGCCTCGAACCTGCTGTTAGAAACCGTCTGGACAATCATCCCCACGGTCCTGGTCATGGCCATGTTCTACTACGGCTGGGCCGGCTACCTGGCCCTGCGCAACGTTCCGGAGGGGGCGATGGAAGTCACTGTCACCGGGCGCATGTGGTCCTGGCTCTTCGAATACGACAACGGAAAGACCAGCGACAGACTCTATGTCCCGGCGGGCGCCCCGGTCAAAGTCCAGATCCGCTCGGTGGACGTGCTGCACAGTTTTTTCATCCCCGCCTTCCGCGTCAAGCGAGACGCCGTCCCCGGCATGGACACCTACGTCTGGTTCACCGCCTCCAAACCGGGCTCCTACGACATCTTCTGCGCCGAGTACTGCGGGGTCGCCCACGCGGACATGATCACCACCGTGGAAGCTCTTCCCCCGGAGGAGTTCGCCGCGTGGTACGAGGGTGAGAAGAGCGCCGCGGAAGAGACGCCGGGCGCCGGACTGCTGGCCGAACACGGCTGCACCGGCTGCCACTCCCTCGACGGCTCTCCGGGGGCCGGCCCCACCCTCCAGGGCATCGGCGGGCGCCAGGCGATCGTCGTGACCGGGGGCCGTGAGCGGACCCTAAGCGCCGACGCCGACTACCTGAGGCGCTCCATCGAAAACCCGGGGGCGGACGTGGTGAAGGGCTACCCGGCGATCATGCCCGCCTATACGGGGCAGATCCCCGAGGAGGATCTGGAGCAGATCATCGCCTATATGCTCGGTGCGCAAGGGGCTTCGGAACCACCCCTCGACGGCGCCGAACTGGCGGGCCAAAAGGGCTGCCTCGGCTGCCACTCCACCGACGGAAGCGAGAGGGCGGGTCCCTCCTTCAAGGGCCTCTTCGGCCGCCAGGTCACCGTCCAAAGCGAAGAAGGTGAACGGAGCGTGACCGCCGACGCCGCCTATATCCGCACCTCCATCCTGCACCCGGCCCGGGAGGTGGTGGCCGGCTACCCGCCCATCATGCCCGCCTTCGCGGACCTATCCGAGGCCGAACTCGATGCGATCATCGCCTACCTGAAAGAGCTGAAGTAGCCGTGCCCGAGCGCCCGTGGGACATTGCAAGAGCCCTAATTCGACTGCCCATGTCGGCCGCCATCGCCGCTTCGGGCCTGGTCGGCTACGCCTTTTTCCCGGCCCCAACGGGAAACGCCGCCCCCGCCCTGACTGGCGGACTCTTCCTGCTGGCGGCCGGCGGATCGGTCTTCAACCAGGTCCTCGAGCGGGACACCGACGCCCTCATGGAGCGGACCCGGAACCGCCCCCTGCCGGCGGGCCGGATCTCCCCGCGCGCCTCAGCCGTCTGGGGCACGGCGCTGCTGACCGCCGGCACAGCGGCCCTGGGGGTCGGCCTCCCCCCGGCAGTGGCAGCCCTCGGCCTGCTGGGGATCGGCATCTACCTCGGGCTTTACACCCCGCTGAAGAGACGCACCCCGCTGGCCCTGCTGGCCGGTGCCCTGTGCGGCGCCCTCCCCCCCCTGATGGGCTGGCTGGTCGCGGGGGGCCACCCCTCCGACCACCCGATCCTGCTTCTCTGCGGCCTGCTCTATCTCTGGCAGATCCCCCATTTCCTGCAGCGCGCCTGGACCGACCGGGAGGACCTGCGCGGGGCCGGAATGGCCAACCTTTTCGACCACCTGCCGCCCGAGCGGGTCCGGCGCCTGATCCTGCTGTGGTGCCTGGCCCTGTCGGCAACCACCCTGCAGTTCCCCGCCTTCGCCCTCCTCGAGCAGAGAGGTCCGTTCCTGGCGGCGTTGATCGGAGCCGTCGGGCTGGCCGCCTATTCGGCGTGGAACTGGCGCTGCGCTGACCGGGAGGCGCCGCCCCCGTCCGCCGCGCCCCTCCATTTTTTCCTCCTCCTCATGATGACATCCTTAGCCGTTAATGGCATGCTGTCGCGTCTGCCCTGAAACCCCCTTCCCCCACCTGTCCCGACGACGACTTCGACAGAAAGACTCCGCCTGCGCATCTACCTCGCCATCCTGTGCGCCGCCATGTCCCTGGGAACCTTCGGCTTCATCCTGGCCGAGGGGCTCTCGCTGGCCGACGCCATTTACTTCACGGTCGTCACTATCGCCACCGTCGGCCGGGTTGTTCCACAAGACAAACGTGCGTGATCGTTTGAGATGAAAACCATAAAAAATTCAACCCCCTAAAAGTGACCCACACTCCCCCAATACGCACTTAATGTTCACGCCGCATCAAAGCTTTTGCTCAACTCCCCGCCGGGCCTGATAATTAAACGGCAAAAAAAAGTTCATCGGGGATTTTCGGGGAAAACAGATCCCCTGTGACGCCGCCGGAGCGGAGTGGATGAATTCGGAAGACGCGGACGGATGTCCGAAGCCGAAGGCGAGTTTCCGTCCGCGCCGAATTCATCTGCGCAGCGCAGGGAACCCGAAGGGCAAGGAGCGGGGCGGCCTTCTTTGGCGTTCCCTTTCTTGGCCGAGCAAGAAAGGGAACTCGACTGGCGGGGCGAAACCCGCCGGTTTTTCCGGTTCTGAACGGAAAGCGGGACCGGAGGAGGTCTCTTTTTTCCAACTCGTCCTCCCCGTGAGGGGGTCCCGAAAAATCCTGAATAACCAAAAAAAAGGCCCTCCCAGCGACTACCGGGAGGGCCTTTTCATTGTCATTCCCCGACTACGAAGGGTTTTCGTGCTGCTCCGTCGCTGCCGTTACAGGGCTGCTTGAGTCCCAGGCATGGTCATTCTGGGCGTGGTCGATGGCGCGGTCGCTGGCCAGTAACTGCTCCTGCAACTGGATCTGCTCTTTGGTATTGGAGATGTAGGTGCTTTCATCGTGGCGATGGGGGGCCAGATGGTGCATTGCGGCCTCGTCATGCTTCATGAAGTTCTGCCCGGCCCGGGTGGCGCTGAAGCGCCGAAAGCCCAGGTTTGACAGCACATCCACCCCCGCCTGTACCGACGTATGGAGAAAATCGCGGTAAATATGGTCGACCCCCAGGTCGAGGAGTTCGTGGGCATCGAGGTTGTTGCCGGCCCGCGCCATGATCTGCAGGTTTGGAAAATGTTTTTTGGCCGTGGCCACGAGGGTGTTGACCGTCGAGAAGTTGTCCGTAGCGATGAAGAGGATGCGGGCGCTGTCCGCGCCTGCCGAATGGAGGATATCGAGGCGGGTTGCGTCACCATAGAAGACCTTGAAGCCCATCCGCCGGAGCAGGTCGACCTGGTCGGAGTCGCTGTCGAGGATGGTCGCTTCGACACCGTTGGCGCGCAGAAAACGCCCCAGGGTGCTGCCGAAGGAGCCGAAGCCGGCAATGATGACCGAGTGTTCGGTGTCGATGGCGTCGGCTTCCTTCTCCTCCTGTTCCGGGGTGCCGAAGCGCGGCAGTACCAGCCGTTCGTTGATCAGCATCAGCACCGGGGTCAGGGTCATGCTGATGGCGGTCACAGCCATCAGGGTGTCGGTCCAGTCGCTGCCGAGGATCTCCAGTCGGCTGATAAAGGCGAGCAGCACAAAAGCAAATTCCCCGACCTGGGAGAGGCCGATGGCGAAAATGGTGTTCTGGTCGAAGGAGAGCCGAAACAGCTTTCCGGCAAGGATAAGTACCGCTGCCTTGATGACGATGATCCCCATCACCAGAGACATGATGGTTCCGGGGCTTTCCGCCAGCAGCTTGAAATTGATCGATGCGCCCACCGCAATGAAGAAGAGACCGAGCAGCAGCCCCTTGAAGGGCTCGATGTCGCTTTCGAGCTCATGGCGGAACTCGCTGTTGGCCAGCAGCACACCGGCGAGAAACGCGCCAAGGGCCGGGCTCAGCCCCACCAGCTGCATGATAAAGGCTATGGCGACAATGATCAGCAGCGCCGCGGCGACCGAGAGCTCTCTCACGCTCGCCTTGGTGATAATGCGGAGAAAGGGGACCACGACATAGCGGCCCAGAATGAACACCAGGGCCACGGCCAGAAGGACCGAGCCGGCCTTCAGCCAGACCGGCAGGCCGTCCAGCAGTCCCGGGCCATGGCCATGTTCCGCGCCTGCACCGCTCTGCAGGGCCAGAAACGGCAGCAGAGCCAGGATCGGGATGACGGCGATATCCTGGAACAGCAGCACGGCAAAGGAGCTTCTGCCGGCCTGGGAGCTCCCCAGCCCCTTTTCCTTGAGGGACTGCATCACAATGGCCGTGGACGAAAGGGCCAGGGCCAGGGCGGCTGCAGCGGCCCCCCGCCAGTCGAATCCCAGCAGCGTAAAGCCGCCGAACAGAATGAGGGAGGTCAGGCCCAATTGCAGCGATCCCAGCCCCAGGATGCTGTTGCGCATTTTCAGGAAATGGGCCGGTTCCAGCTCGAGACCGATCAGAAAGAGCATCATCACCACACCGAATTCGGCGAAGTGCATGATGTCTTCCCCCTCATGTCCGACGAAGCCGAGGCAGAAGGGGCCGATGAGAATGCCCGCCAGCAGATAGCCGAGCACCGAACCCATCCCGACACGCTTGGCTAAAGGTACGCAGACCACCGCCGCGGCAAGGTAAACGATGGCCTGCCCAAGAATGCTGCCGGTCATGGCTGCTCCTTTCGGCCCAGGTCGGCAATCCAGTCATTGAGAAACGCGTGTTTCCTGATCGCCTCAAGGGGAGGAGATTCTGCCAGTTTCTCGAGCACCTGCCGGTACCAGTAGGCATAGTCCGCCAGCATGTTGTCGGTCAAAAGGTAGGTCCCCTGGACTGCGAAAGGCGGCAACCAGGTCATCCTGCAGAGGTTGGACGCCTGCTCCAGCGGGCGCAGCAGTTCCCCGACGGTATACCGGTTGAATCCACCGTGGGAATAGCTCTCCCGCGTGCCGCCGGAGGTGATCGCACAGAATATCTGCTTGTTTACGAGGTTGTTGGCCCCTTCACCGTGCGCCCAACCATGTTCAAAAACCAGGTCGACCCACTGCTTGATCACGGCCGGCGCGCCATACAGATAAAACGGGAAGTGCCAAACAATGATCTGATGTTCCAGTAACAGGGCCTGTTCCCGGGCGGCGTCGATGTTGAAGTCCGGGTAGTTTTCGTAGAGATCATGGACGGTAATGAATTGCTGCTCGCGAAGACCGTCCAGCAAAGCCCTGTTGGCTCGAGACTTCTCGTAGCGCGGATGCGCAAAGAGGATCAGTATCTTTTTCATGCTGAAAGGTATATTCAAATTCAAGACTGAAGTCAAGAAGTGTTGTGCAGAGAAACCTTGGCGTCAGATATTGAATTGACAGTTTGAATGGCCCCTATTTTCCTAGGCACTTCTGGCTCATCCGGCGTTGTCTCGAAACTTAGAATTTTCCAGACGTAGAAATGGTTGACCCTGACTTCAATTCGGCCCAGATTGGCCACACCTAATCCTTGTCGGGATTGTGGCTACCGGGTAGCCCTAGAGTGTCGAGTGAAACGGTGGCGATTCAATTATAGGGGGGCGTGAGGCTTAAAAGAGTGCCCAACAATCGACTGGCCAGCATGACATTTTCGATTATTTCATTTCACCTACGACAGCCTCAACGCCGCATTCCGTCTGCTGAAGGAGGGTGCGCCGCTGCTCGCCACCGGAAAGACCCGCTACTTCCAGGGAAGTGACGGCCTTCTGCTCGACGCCGGCCCCTTCATCACTGCCCTGAGTATGCCTCCGAAACGCGGGCCCGGATCTTCGGCAAGCCGGCCCCGGCCTTCTTCCTGCGCGCCGTGGAGGAACTGAGCTGCCGGCCCGAGGAGGCAGTGATAATCGGCGACGACGCCCGCTCCGACGTGGCCGGCCCGCTGGAGACCGGCCTGCAGGGCATCCTCGTCAGGACGGGGAAATACCGTGTCGGGGTCGAGGCTTATGCCGAGCCCGGAGGCGGCCGGGTGGCGGAGGACATCGCAGCGGCGGTAAGTCTGATTCTTAGGGAAACCGGGGGCGGGCCGGGTAGGAGTGGAGCGTCCCGCGTCAAATGACCGTGGCGCGGTAAAGGCCGGAGAAAACCGATGCAACCCCGGCCAGGGGTGTTTTTCCAAAAAGGGAAAGGACCGTGTGAAACGAAAACCCTGAACTGGCAGGTCGTACTGGGAATTGTCCTCGTCGTCCTCTCGGCGATCGTCTATACGATCCGCTATTTCCTGTTCCACGACGCCCACCACCTGTTCATGTTCCTCGTGGGAGACATCGGCTTCGTCTTCATCGAGGTGCTGCTGGTGACCATGATCCTGCACAAGCTCCTGGAGGTGCGGGAGAAGCGGGCCAAGCTCAACATGGTCGTCGGCTCCTTCTTCAGCGAAACCGGCACGGAACTGCTGGGGCTCCTTTCGGGCTTCGACAGGGAAGTGGAAGCGACCCGGGACNACCCGGGACCGCTTCGCCGCCAGCGACAGCTGGAACGGGGCCGACTTCGCCCGGGCGCGCCGGGATGCGGAAAGGGTCACTTTCCGCATCGACGCAAGCCGGGCCGACTTGACGGCCATAAGGGACCACCTTGAGAGGAAGCGGGACTCTGTCCTGCGCATCCTGGAGAACCCCAACATCCTGGAGTACGAGCGCTTCACCGACGTGCTCTGGGGAGGCTTCCATCTCGGCGAGGAACTGGGTCATCGCCAGGACCTGAAAAACCTTTCGGAGGCCGACCTCGGCCACCTCGGCGGGGACATCGAAAGGGCCTACACCCGCCTGACCTGCGAATGGCTCGCGTACATGGCGCACCTCAAGCAGGACTACCCCTACCTCGACTCCCTGGCCCGTCGTCTCAGCCCCTTCGACCCCCAGGCCAAGGCCGAGATCAGCTAAGAAAGGCGCTGCCGCCGAATACATTTCTCGTCAAAAAGGCCACCCGCCAGGGTGGCCTTTTTGACGAACGGATCTCCTCATTACCGGTTCAGGTGCCAGTCGTAATCCTTCCACTCCAGGTCCGCCGCCATGCCCCGCTCGATAAGAAAGTCCTTCACCTCGCCGTGGTCGAGGTAGCGAATGAGCATGTTCATAACCCCCTGGTGGCCCCCGAAATCGGGTCGGTACCACTTGAAGATAGGGGAGAGCTTGATCAGGTTTTCTTCGGGGCGTATCTCCACTTCCGGCCCGTTGACGAAGCCCGATGCTGCAACCTCCAGCTGCTCCTCGATGCGGTCCGGGGTGTAAAAATTGATGGGCGGGCAGGACGAGGAGGCACAGACGAGGGCGAAGTGGATGCGGGGATCGGGGGGGTCGACGACGTACTCCAGGCGCCGGTCAGATGAAGAGAAGGGGTGCAGCAACCCGTGGGGCGGCCGCCGGTTGCCGCGCAGGATGCCATGCTCGATGTCATCGGGAGTGAAAGTCATCTCCCCGATGCGGTAGGAGATCCGGCCGAAGAAGTCGGAAACCTCCTTGACCGTCTCCCGGATCTCCAGCTGGACGACCCCATGGATGACGAGGGTGTTGTAGATGTTGATCCAGAAGGCGAGCCTCTCCCCCCCGCTGCGAAGCCGAGCCAGATCGTAGTCCCGCAGCAGGGCGGTGTCGGCCGCATACTCCCGGTAGGCCCGGGATGCCTTCATGGCCGAGTAGTCCACCTTGCCCCGTTCCAGATCGTAGAACTCCCCCTTCAGCCGGTTGATGTCGCTGCGCAGGTGGGCCGCAACCTCCAGCTCGATATCGCGCTGCGGAGGGGGCCCGTCGTTGAGTACCATCCTGGCGGCCATGGTTTCACTTTCCCCCGCCCTCGCGGGTAACCAGACAAGATCAGCCCGGAACGACCTTCCGTCGCAGGCGGAAGAGCGCGTCCACCTCCGCACGCCCCCCGTCGAACAGCTCCAGAGCCCCTTCCAGTTCCTGCAGGCTCCCCGCCGCCTCGACCGGCCCCTCCACGAGGCGTCGCATAAGCAGATCGACCTCCCGGCAATGGATGGCGCCCCAACCCAGGAACCCGGAGGTGTTCTTTCCCAACCGCTGGGCCTTGCGGCCCGGATCGAGTTTCGTGGTCTTCTGCTGCTCCGCGGCCGCTTCGGCCAACGGCCGCATCCCGCGGCCCGGAGAGCGGCTCTCGTCGAATATACGTTAGCAGAGGGAGGGGGGGTGTCAACGCCAGCGAAACGGGCTGAAGAGAATGCCGGGGCGAAAAAGCCGGGTGCTTCCCGCGGGCTCTGACAGACCGGGGTCGAGCCGGTCAAGACTCGACCCGGCCCCGACCCCGCTTGATCTCGCCGCGACGCTTCTTCTGTCCCAGGCGCCGCTCCCGGGAGCCCTTGCCGGGGCGGGTGGGAACGCGCCTCTTGCGGGGCCGGTTGCGAGCGGCCAGGCGCTCCCGAAGGCGCTCCATGGCGCGCCTCTGGTTCGTCAACCGTGAGCGGGATTCTGCGGCGACCACGATCAGGCCGGTGGGCAGGTGCTTGATGCGCACCGCCGTCTCGCTTTTGTTCTTCTTCTGCCCGCCCGGCCCGGGGGCCTTGAAGAAGGTCACCTCCAGGTCGCGCTCGTCGATGTCGTGCGAATCTTTCACATCTCCCCCTATCTACTGGAAATTTCTCTGCATCCATGTTAGAAGGAAAGGAGATGTGGCGCAACCCCGCGCTGTTTGGCCCAACCCGAACCCTGCCGCCTCGAGGTGTCCCTATGAAACATTTCGCCCTTACCATCATCGGTCGTGACCGCTCTGGAATCGTTTCCCAGGTCACCGAAATCCTCTACCGTCTGGGATGCAACATCGCCGACTCCAGCTGCAGCCTGCTGGGGGGGCAGTTCGCAATGATCCTCATCATCTCCCACCCGGAATACGACGGCGCCGAAGGATTCGGCGACTCCTTCAAGCCCCTCGAGGAGAGCGGCCTGTCGGTCTTCCTGCGCACCCTCAAGCCCGGTGGGGAGCAGCGGCCCGATATTCAGGGGGAGGCCTGCATGATCTCCGTGTACGGCTCCGACAAGCCGGGCATCGTCTACCGGGTGGCCAGGGAGCTCGGCGCGCGGGAGGTGAACATCACCGACCTCAACACCAAGCTGATCGGCAGCGAGCAGCGCCCCGTCTACGTCATGATGATCGAAGCGATCCTGCCCCCGGCCATTTCCGTGGAGGAGTTGGACGAACTGATGAAGGGGATCAAGGACGAGCTTCAGGTCGACATCAACGTGCGCCCCATCACCCCGGTGGAACTATAAACCATGGCCGTTCGCGACATCCTCCTCTACCCCGACCCGGTTCTCAAGACCCCCTGCGAGCCGATTGCCGCCCTCGACGCCGAGGCCGACGCCCTCGTCCAGGACCTCGTCGACACCATGGTCGCCGCCGGCCATTCCGTCGGCGTGGCGGCCCCCCAGATCGGGGCCAGCCGCCGCGCCGTCGTGGTCGACGTCTCCAAGAGCAAGCTCGGCCGGGACAACAACCACGGCCTGCTGGTCATGATCAACCCCGAGATCATCGAGAAGGAGGGGCAGGAGACCATGCGCGAGGGGTGCATGAGCGTCCCCGACTACACCGGCAACGTCACTCGGGCCGAGCGCATCGTCGTCCAGTTCACCGACCGCGACGGCCAGGAGCGGGTCGTCCAGGCCAGCGGCTTCGAGGCGGTGGCCATCCAGCACGAGATCGACCACCTCGACGGCTTCCTCTTCCTCGACCGGGTCTCCAGCCTCAAGACCGACGTCTTCCGCCGCAAGAAATAACCCCCACGAAGACTTGATCCCGGGACGGATTTCGATTATATTGATACCCGAATAAAGAACGAACGCTCACTCGCCACCCGGGAGGTCCAATGGCAGAGAACAGCCGCAGGGCGGAAAAAGCCCAGGATCTGCGCAGAACCATCATGAATACAGCACTCCGCCTCTTTACCACCAAGGGCTATTTCAACACCTCGGTCCACGACATCCGCAGGGAAGCCAACATCAGCATCGGCGCTGTCTACCACCACTTCAAAAGCAAGGAGGAGATCGCCAAGGCCATCTATGCCGACCTGCTCGAATCGATGACGGAGGCCATGGAAGAGATCAAGGCCCGGCATGACTCGGCCCGCGAAGGCTGCCGGTCGGTGATGGGCTTTCTGTTCGAAATGACCGAAACCCGGCCCGCCGAAATGGAGTTCATGCTCTACGCAAAACACCGCGAATTCATGCCCTCGGCCATCCCCATCTGCTCCTCCCGCCCCCTCGCCATGATGCGGGAGATGGTCCAGGCGGGGATCGAGAACGGCGAGATTCGGGAGATGGAAACCACCCTCGCAACCACCTGCCTTTTCGGAGGGATGTTCCGGATGATCCACCTGCGCCTCGACGGGGTCATCAAGGATTCTCTTTCCAGCCACCTCGACACCATATGGGAGAGCGGATGGCGGGGGGTAGCACGGTAAGGCCTCTGCCGGCCACGCCTAATCACCGCCCCCACCTGCCAATTCACCGCCCTCCCCTTCCTTCCAGAACGCCCCCCTCCCTGTGCCGCCTCCGGACCGAAACGGACAACCCGCCGGACTGACAAAGTTTTTGACCGAACGTTCGCTCGCCTCTTGACAGTGGCACCCCGCTTGCACTACCCTCAAAGAAACCGAACGCTCGTTCGCGACCAAAGATTCTGCCGCCCCGCGCGCCTGCGGATCTCGTCCCGGCCGCCCGGGACCGGCAGCGGGCCCTTGAGATTGCGTCTCCGTAGCAGGCGGGACAAGGGGGCTTCGGCAGGGGCGGCCACACATACCGACCGACCGTTCGCTTGGAAACGTAACAATGCCTGCTTCCCCAGGCGACAAGACCAGAGGAGTCACCAATGAACAGCGTGGGAGAGAAAGACTACGAAGAGGCACTGATCCTTCTGTGCGAGGCCAGCACCCTCCTGGTCCGCAAACTTCGATCCATGAGCAAACCCCGGAGCGAATTCGTTTCAGCGCTCGAGATGCTCCTTCACGCCGCCGAACTCGCCACCCTCCCCGAGGGGAACCATGAAATTTGCCCGGCCTGCGGATCCCCCTACTCGCGCCCCCTGGGCAGCACGATCCAACAATGCCTCAGTTGCGACAAGACCTGGGGGCACCCCGAAACCGAAACGGAGATCGAATCATGGCTGATCGAGAAATTCTCCAGGCCGTAGAACGCCTCCGGTCGGCACAGGTGCTCCTGGCCGGTGCAGGGAGGAGGCAGCTGTGCCGTCCTGCGGCCCTTCTCCGGAAGAGCATCTCCTCTCTCGAGATGTGCCTCGGCGCCCCTCCGGCGCCCCCCGGCGGAGCCGCCGAAGAACCATGCCCCGAAGTCCAGCCGACAGCCCGGGGTGGCGAGGAACATCCTTCGCAAAAGGGCGAGAAGCGATGAAACTTCCTTCTGGCAACATTCCGACCGACCGCTCGGTTGGTACCTCCGCGCCGCCGGCCAGACGCATCCCGCGGTTCGTTCAGGGGCTGCCGGAGGCCTTACTCTGGGGACTTCTCGCCGCCTGCCTGAGCTGGCTCTTCATGTGCGCCACCCTCCCCCTGCTATCCCCGATTCTGGAGATGCCCCAAGGCAGGCCGAAGCAGGGCCTTTGCGCACTCCCCGCAAAACCGGGCCCACCTCCCCCTTCGCTTTCCTCCCTCCAGGGCCCGACACTCCAGAGGAAAAGGCCGGGTTTCTCGGCCCGAAAACGATCGCACCCGCAGCCCGGCGAGGCTGCTCAAGTGGCCACGTAAACAGCACAGACCAACCCTTTTTGCCGGCATCCCGAGGGGAGGTGAAATCAACCGGCGGACGGAAAACAAAGACGAAGCCTTTCAGAAAGAGCCAACCAACTGCACCGGAGGAGAAGATGAAAGTGAACAACCTGTGGAAACTATGCGGCGCCCTCTCCCTGCTGGGACTCCTTTTCGCAACCCTGGCCGGCGCCAGTTCGGAGCCCCACAGCGGCCCGCCCAAAAGCGTCCAGCCAAAATCCTATGCCAACCCGATGAACGATTCAAAGTGCCTGCTCTGCCACGGACAGCTCGACTATCTGCGCTCCATCGTGGAAGACACCAAGGACGGTTACGGCCATGACGTGGCGGCAGAGACGGTGGCCCAAGGCCTGTACGTCGCCTCCGAGTTCGTGAACGACCGCATCCACGGCAAGGCATCGTGCGAGTTCTGCCACGCCGGCGATCCCGACACCATGAACGTGGAGAAAGCCCACGAGGGGATCGTCAAGGATCCCACCGCCGACGGCGGCCAGGCTGTTTGCGCCTCCTGCCACAAGGACATCGTGGACAACTTCAAGACATCGATCCACTTCAACATGACCGGCGTCAAGTTGAAGCTTTCCGACCGCCTCGGCACCACCCCCCACAAAGAAGAGGTCGTGGGCAAGATCATGGAGGCCGACTGTCTCAACTGCCATGCCACCTGCGGCAGCTGTCATGTCGGCACCCCCCCGGTGGCCAACGCCGGCCTGCAGAAGAACCACTCCTTCGAGCGCGAGCCGGACAACCTGCAGGTCTGCATCCCCTGCCACCACCTGGCCGGTGCCGGCTTCTTCACCGAGGAGAAAAACCTGCACTCCGCACTCGGCATGGACTGCGTCTCCTGCCACAGCACCGAGCAGCAATTCCACGGCCGGGGCGGCCCCGAGGAGCCGATGGGGATGATGACCCCCGGCCTCATCGAAGCCGACTGCCACAACTGCCACCAGCAGATCGACAGCTCCAACGCGGCCCATGAGATGCACAACGACAGCGTCGCCTGCCAGTCCTGCCACGGCACCGAATACGAGTCGTGCATCAGCTGCCACGACAGGGTGCCGGACATGGAGCACATCTTCAAGCTGGGCGACTTCAAGGGCAAGATCTACCCCTTCGTCCATACCACGGGCAACATGTCGGCCGACATGTTCAAGCACCTGGGGATCGAACTGAAGCAGGATGACCTGGAGAGCAAGCCGACCTGGATGCCCTACCCCACCCACTTCCTGCAGCTGGCGCCGATCCACAAGGAGGGGGCGAAGGTGATGTGCGAAAACTGCCACGGCAACGACGAGATCTTCCTGCAGGAGGAGGACCTGACCTTCCCCGACCTGGAGAAGCAGTATCTGAAGGAGACTCCCAGGGCCCTGTCGGAAAGGGAACTGAAGAAAGCGGCGAAATAACCTCCAGCCCCCGCCCGGAGCGGCACGCTCCGGGCGGGGCCCATCCATGGAACCAAAGGAGTCCGTCATGAAAATGCTCGCCCGGATTTTCTTCGCCCTGGGTCTGGCCGTCCTGCTGCCGCTGGCAGCTCACGCCACAAACGGCGACAACCTCATCGGCGTCGGCCCGATCTCCAGGGCCATGGGCGGGGTCGGCATCGCCGCCCCCCAGGACGCCATCAGCGCCACCTTCGCCAACCCCGCGGCGATGTGCGTCGGCCCCTTCTGCCCCTCTTCGGAGTTCGATTTCGCGGCCACCCTTTTCGCCCCCACGATCGAGGCGAAAATCACCATCGGCGGCAACGAACTGAAGGCGGAGAGCGACAAGAAAGTCTACCTGGTGCCGGCCTTCGGCATCTCCGCGCCCATAAACAAGAAACTGCGCCTCGGCCTGTCGGCCTACGGGGTCACCGGCCTCGGCGTCGATTACCGCGACACGGAGATCGCCGGCCTGAGCGCCGCAGACGCCACCCAGCTGATGATCCTGAAAGTGGCGCCGAGCATCGCCTACCAGGTCAACGACAAGCTCTCTCTCGGAGCGGCGCTCCACGTGGTCAACTCGGCCCTCGACCTGAACCAGGGTTCCTCCTTCAACTACGGCATCGGCGGCCAGCTCGGCATCCTCTACCGCCTGAGCGAAAGCCTCTCGTTCGGGGCCACCTACATTTCGCCCATCAACGTCGACCACCAAAACGTCTACAACCTGGACGAGGTCACTCGGCAGAGCACCGACATGGACGACTTCAAGCTGGAGGCCCCTCAGACTTTCGGGCTCGGCCTCGCCTTTGAACCGAATGCCGACCTGCTCCTCGAACTCGACACCAAGTGGCTGAACTGGTCCGACGCCAACGGCTACGACGTCATGGACTGGGACGACCAGCTGGTCCTGGCCCTGGGCGCGCAACTCAAGCCGGCCGACAAGCTGACACTGCGGCTCGGCTACAACTACGCCGAAAACCAGATCAACGAGCATCACGGCTTCGACGGCGCCGGAAATACCGAGGTGCAGGGCAAGAACGTGCTCACCTACGGTTTCGAGTCTCTGCGGGTCATCGGCTTTCCGGCAGTGGCCGAACATCACGCTACCGTCGGCCTGGGCTACGACATTACCCCCGCATTGAGCCTCAACTTCGGCTACATGCACGCTTTCGAGAGCACCCTGAAAGGGAGCGGCACGATACCGATCCCCCAGAGCGATGGATCGGTCGTCGTGGCGCCGGTAGAGATGGAGTCCCGACTGAGCGAGGACGCCGTCGACTTCTCCCTGGCTTGGCGGTTTTAATCCCCAAGGGGCTCCGGCAGGGAACGCCCCCCGGAGCCCCCCTTCCCCGCGTCCGCAGAGACCGGTCAAGGAAGATATCGATGGAAAACCTTACGATGGAGGAGACGGAAAAGGCTCTCGCCATCCTGCACGAAGCCCGCAAGCTCCTCTCCATGAGCAGAACAGAGCCACAAAGGAACTCGCCAAGGGGGTCGACCGGTTGAGCCGGGCCTTTGACCTGCTCGAAAGGCCCGATGAACAATCGTGCCTTTGCCCTGCATGCCAACGCCAATCCTTCGGAGCACCGCGGAGCGGGCAATCCGGGTGCCTCACCCGTGGAGAGGAACGAAGGACTTCGACCCGTATCAAAGGTGGTGATGACCATGGTCAAACCAAAAACAGAGCAAGCCCTTGAATTGATAACCGACGCTCTTGAAATATTGCAGCGATCCGAGAACAAGGATATCCGGTCCGCCGTCGGCTTCCTCCAACAGACCCGGCAGTGGCTCTTAAAAGCATGAAGGCACGACCTTCCCGCCCCCCATCTTTCCGGAGAAGACCATGAAGAAAACGTTCTTGCCCATCCTGCTCTTTTGCTGCCTGTCCCTCCCCCTGTTCGCACGGGCCATGCCCTGCCATTGCTTTTACGTGCGCGACTTCGACCCCGGCCAGCCTGCGGCCGCCGACCCCTATTTTCTCGCGACAACCCAGAATTCCTTCTTCAGCGTGGTCTTCGGGATCGAGAAGAAAAAGGTGATTTTCGCCAAGCAAAAACCCCGCGTCACCGCAGAGGGCCTCTGGATCCTTTACTGGCTGGCCCAGCGCTCGGGAAAAGATCCCGCGCAGTGGAAGGCGACACGGAAGGCTGCGGGGAGCTGGCCCGACGCCCTGTCCGGGGCGGGGGTGTCCGAGAACCTGCTGCCGCCCCGCGTCATGTCTCTTCTGAAGAAGGGCGCCGGTGACAACGCCTTGGCCAGCTTCGTTGTCGACGATCTGCTGGCGGGAAGGACGGGGACCTCCCCGAAGGAGCTGCAAGGACTCCGCGCGGAGGGAGCCGGCGACGCAGAAACGATTCTGGCCTGCCTGCTGGCGCGCAAAACCGGCAGGCAGCCCGGGGAGCTGTTTCGCTCGGTGAAGAACGGCAGCAGCACCTGGGGCACCCTGATACTCAAGGCGGAGATGGACGGCGGAAACATGGTGGAGGAGGTGAAGAGCCTGCTGGGTCCCGACTAGGTGCCTCGGGGCGGCGACCATTTGAACGGGAGCGACCGCCCGGTGCGCCTCTCCCCCCTGAAATGCGACGCCCTCCGTCGAAGAAGAGAAAGACCTCCGAGATTTCTTCCCCCAACCTGGAAACGGCGAAATTGCAGGAAAGAAGATCCTCTCTTCCGGTGTGTGCGATCAGGATGCGACGCGTGCAGGACGCACTGTCAATGCAAGGCACTTCCCCAGAACTTACCGTCGGCAAACCGGACCGCCACAAGATAAAACCTTCAGGCGGGGCCATACAAAACAGCTTCTGTATCCTACCCCGGACATTCAATCTTGAGCATTTACATGCGTTACCTATTTATAACTTGCCATAAGATGCGCCATATGGTTAATAACTAACCAGAGAGAGAAAGGGGCTATCCAGTTAAAAAATAAGCATAAATTCATAAGCCCCCCCCCACGCCAAGGCGCTTTCAGACTCCGAACCAGGGCGGTCCCGTCCCATGAAAAAAACAAAACACCTCGTCATCATACTGGTCGTTGCCCTTGCCCTCGGCATCGGCCTGCCGGTCTACAACGTCACGGTGCTCGAACCCGCCGTATTTCACCTGCTCACCGACGCGA